>NZ_JAYRCW010000014.1:0-38208 GCF_041909755.1 Sandaracinobacter sp. | reverse complement strand
TCGGGCTTCACCGTGGATTTCACCGCCTCTCCGTTGCCGGGGCGGCTGATCGTCGCCTTTTTCTCGTTCGCGCGGAAGGTATAGCCGCCGGCCATGCTCACGGCCTGGATCACCGTCATCCCCGGCGCATAGGCATATTGGCCCGGCTTCTGCACCTCGCCCAGAATATAGAAGGGCCGGTATTTCACCATCTGCGCGCTGACGCTCGGCTCCTTGATGATCTGCTTCGCCTTCAGCGCCTCGCCGATCGCCGCCTCCAGCTCCGGCAGGGTCCGCCCGGCCGCCGGCACCGCGCCGATCAGCGGCAGGGAAATGCTGCCGCCGTCGCCCAGCGCATAGCTGCCGTTGGCGGCATCCAGCCCGAACACGAAGATCTTCACCTCGTCGCCGGTGCCCAGCCGGTAGGGGCCGGCATCCTCCTGCGCGGCGGCAGGAGACAGGGCGATCAGCGATGCCAGCAGCAGCATCAGGGTCCGCAAGATCCGTTTCATGGCGTCGTCAGCTCCTGTCCTGGAATCTGGTGCAGCCGGGTGCGCCCGCGCCCCGTGCGATAGGCAAGGCCCATCATCAGCAGCACGGGCACGATCCACATCCGGGCATACATGTGCGGGTTGGCGGTGGTCTGGATCAGGAACACCAGGAATCCGGCCGCCGCCAGCCCCGCCGTCAGGCGGTCGATCCGGGCGCAGACAGCGGTGATCACGCCCATCAGCACCAGCAGCCCGATCCAGCCCAGCAGCGCCAGCAGGCCGCCTTCCGTCCACAGCAGCAGATAGATGTTGTGAACGGGCGCGCCATGGGCGCTGACCACGCGGTACTGATCGACGCCCAACCCGATCAGCATGGTGTGGTCCGTCATGTTCCAGGCCTCCAGGATCAGGTCCCACCGCCCTTCGAAGGTGCCTGCCTCGCTGATGTTTCCCCGTTCCAGCGCGGGTGCGACCCGCTTTGCAAAGGCCTGCGGCAACGGCCCGCCGGCCAGCAGATAGAGGCCCGCCGCAGCCGCGCCCGCCATCGTCAGCCTGAGGCCCCGGCGCATGCCCGATGCCGCGCCGACGACCAGCAGCGCCAGAACTGCCGACATGAAGCCGCTGAACGATCCCGCCAGCAGCACCCCCAGCCCCAGCGACAGCAGCAGGATCAGGGCCTGCCAGCCCACGATCACCCGCCGGTTCAGCAGATAGATCACGCAGGGCAGCGCCATCGCGCACATGGCGGAGTTCCAGTTCGCGTCGGCCAGGAACGCCCCCAGACGCCGGCTGCCGGACACGAAGGCGTGCCCGAATGTCGCCTCCAGCTCCATGTAATCGCCGTCATAGCCGAAATAGACGGCCGCGCCGAACAGCTGCATCGCCGCCACGCCCATCGCAAAGGCCAGCAGCAGCTGGCGCGTCTGCCCGATGGACGGCATCACCAGCAGCATGGGCAGCAGCAGATAGGCGAAGCTGTACTGCAACGCGACGACCAGCCACCGCTCCGGGTCGCCGTTGACCATGCTGCCCAGGAACAGGCCCGCCAGCAGCACCAGCACGCACAGATACCAGGGGCCGGACAGCGGCCCGAACGGCGCCAGCGGCAGCCGCCCCGTCTGCACCGCCAGCACCAGCGCCACGCAGAACAGCGCGTCGCTCAGGGTGAACAGGATCTCGAACGGCCGCCAGCTGATATAGGCGGCCGTGAACACCGCTGCGAACAGCACCCAGAAGCGGGCATCCCGGCGTCCGGCACCCGCCGAAGCGTCCAGCCGCGCCGGCAGGGCGTTCACGCCGCCACCCGCGGCCGCGATGACACCCAGCCACCCAGATCGCGGCCGACATGCCGGCCCAGCGCCTCCACATCGGGCGCATACAGCTCGCCCAGCCGGCGCCGCAGCTCTGCATCCATCGGCGGATAGGCGACGGGCCGCGCCAGCCGCCCATGCAGGGACTGGAACCAGCCCGTGTCGCGGAACGGCGCCACCACCGGCTTCAGCGGCGCCACCGCCCGCCTCAGGTGCAGCGGCAGCATCCGCGCCTGGCTGTCGTTGCGGCGCACTTCAGGGGCCACGGGCGTCACCGCGCCCAGCCGCAAGTGGGCCGCCACCTTGGCAAGCTCGGCCTCGGCGTCGGCCAGCACATCGTCATAGAACAGGATGTGCAGCTGGCCGGGCGGGAAATGCCGCAACCAGCGGGACAGGTGCCGCCAGTAGAAGCCGTCCTCCAGGAAGCGCGGATGCGGCCCCCCGGGGGACAGATGCCGCCGGATGTCCCCGTCCACCGTTCCGCGCCGGAACAGCATGCAATAGTCGGAATAGGCCCGGTCCACCGGGTTCCTCAGCTGCACCACCAGCCGCGCCTCGGGCAGCAGCGCCGCCAGCCGCGCCGCCGCCCAGGGATGGGCCAGATAGTCAGCGGATTTTTCCCCGATCCGCGCACCGGCCGGGGCCTCGCGGAACAGGTTGGCGTACCAATCGATCCCCCGGTCGAAGGCGGTGCTGAAATAATGCGGCTCCTGCTGCGGGAGGAAGATGCCCGGCTGGCTCCGCAGCTGGTGCGCGACCCAGGTGGTCGCGCCCTTCACCGCGCCGATGATCGCGAATTCGGGCAGCCTGTCAGCCGGGCGCGTCATGACAGGCTCGCCGCCGCCACAAGTTCCGCCAGCCGCCCCGCCGTCCGGCGAAGGTCGGCAGGCGTCAGCGTCGGGTCAACCTGCAGCACCAGGCTCGTTTCGCCCAGGTCGCGCGCAACCGGCAGCCGGGCAAAGCGGCCCAGCCCGTCGAACGCCCGCTCGCGATAGATTTCCGGGCAGCTGCCGCTGAAGCAGGGCAGGCCCTCGGCCTGCGCCCGCGCCAGGATCGTATCCCGGCTTTCGCCCGGCTTCAGCCGCTCGGGCCGCACAAAGGCGGTCAGCCGGTACCAGGCATGGCCGATCTCAGGCCCCGGCCATGGCAGGCGGATCGCGGGAAGGCCGCGCAGTTCGCCGGCGGCGGCCTCCGCATTGGCCCGGCGCGCCGCCAGCCAGCCATCCAGCTTCGCCATCTGCCTCAGCCCGATCGCCGCCTGCATTTCGGTCATCCGCAGGTTGGTGCCGAAGCCGTCATGCAGCCAGCGGAAGGCAATGCCGGGCGGCTGCGGCGGCTCCAGCCGCTTGCCATGATCCTTCAGCGACCAGGCCTTCGCATGCACGGCCGGATCCTTCACCAGCAGCATGCCGCCTTCCCCGCCGGTGGACAGGATCTTGTCGGTGCAGAAGGAAAATGAGGCCGCATCCCCGAACGAGCCGACCGGCCGGCCGCCGATGGCCGCGCCATGGGCCTGCGCGCAATCCTCGATCACCAGCAGCCCGCGCGCCTTCGCAAGGGCCATGATCGCCGGCATGTCGGCCGGCCAGCCGGCCAGATGCACGGGCATCACGGCCCGCGTGCGCGGTGTCAGAACCCGCTCGATCGTGGCTGCGGTGATTGCCTGGCTGTCCGGATCGACGTCTGCGAACAGGGGCGTCGCCCCCACCCGCACTGCCGCGCTGGCCGATGCCATGAAGCTGCGCGGCGACACCACCACTTCGTCACCCGGGCCGATGCCCATCGCCTCCATCGCCACTTCCAGCGTGACGGTGCCGTTCGCCATCGCAATGGCATGGGCGCCGCCGAACCGGTCCGCGCAGGCCTGCTCGAACGCCCGGCAATTGTCGCCATGATGCAGCGAGTTCACCCGGCCGGACCGCAGCACCCCGGCCACGGCCTCCACCTCGTCGGCCGCATGCACGGGCCAGCCCGACCGCGCAAACCCGGCCGCCTCGGCCAGCCTGTCCTTCAGCAGCAGGCTCATTCCGCCGCCTCGGCCACCTTGGGCTGCTGGCCCCAGCCCACCACCAGCAGGTCGCGCAGCGGATCCACATTGGGCCGCCAGCTGCCGTCCACGATCTGCGGCAGGATCGTCCGCACCGTCACCGCATCGTCTGCCACGGCCGCCGCCGCCAGCCTGTCGAACGCCATGTTCAGGTCTGCCAGCGGCCGTGCCGCCGGCACGGCCTCGAAGATGCCGGGCAGGCTGGAATCCAGCCGTTCCTCGCCGGAATCGAACAGCTCTTCATACAGCTTCTCGCCCGGCCTCAGCCCGATGATGCGGATCGCCACATCCTTTTCCGGCTGCAGCCCCGCCAGCCGGATCATCCGCCGGGCGATGTCCATCACCCGGATGGGCTCGCCCATGTCCAGCACGAAGATGCGGCCGTAATGATCGTCCGCCTGCATCGCCAGCGCCGCCCCCTGCAGGATCAGCAGCACCGCCTCGTTCACCGTCATGAAATAGCGGCGGATTTCCGGGTGGGTCACAGTCAGCGGCCCGCGCCGGCTCAGTTGCCGCTGCAGCAGCGGGATCAGCGATCCCGAAGACCCGACCACATTGCCGAAGCGGGTCGTCAGGAAGCGCGTCTTCACCGGGGCGTTCAGCCCCTCCAGATCCAGCGCCTGGCAATACAGCTCGCCCAGCCGCTTGGTCGCGCCCATCACCCCCACCGGGTTCACCGCCTTGTCGGTGGACACCTGCACCATCGCCCGCGCGCCGAACTTCTTCGCGGCGTCGGCCACGTTGCGGGTGCCGATCACATTGGTCATCACCCCGGCGCAGGGGTTCGTCTCCACCAGCGGCACATGCTTCAGCGCGGCGGCGTGGAACACCAGGTTCGGCCGGAACTTGGCGAACACGTTCATCACATTGTCGCGCTGCCGGATGGAACAGAGCACCGGGTATCGCGGCAGGTCGGGGAAGGTCTCCCCCAGCTCCTGGTCGATGGCGTAGAGGTTGAACTCCCCCGCATCCAGCAGCACGATTTCGGATGGTCCAGCCTTCGCCAGCTGCAGCACCAGTTCGCGCCCGATGGTGCCGCCGGCCCCCGTCACCATCACCCGCTGCCCGGCCACGAAGCGGGCGATGGCGGTGGTGTCCCCATCGCGCGGGGGGCGGCCCAGCAGGCTCGCCAGATCCATGAAATCCAGTTCCAGCCGGCCGGCCTTTTCCGGCAAGGCGCCGATCCCGGCCGGCAGCCGCGCCACCGAAAGGCCAAGCCGCTCCGCCTCTGCCACAAAGCGCACCAGCGTCTGCCCTGTCAGCCGGTCCATCGGCTGGGTGATCAGCAGCACGCTGGGCCGCCGCCCTTCGGCCGCCAGCTGCGTCACCGCCGGCTCCAGCGCCTCGATGCCGCCCATCATCGGCACCCCGCGCACCCGCATGCGCAGATGCCCGGATTGCCCGTCCAGCACGCACACCGGCACATAGCCGGCCGCGGGATTGGCCTGCAGCAGCCGCAGCGCCAGTTCCACCTGATCGCCTTCGCCCACCACCAGCGCCAGCCGGCTGCCCGCCGGCTGCGGCTTCGCGCCCGGTTCGGGAAAGCGGCGCAGATAATCAAGGCCGGCGCGGCGGGCGAGCCGCGTGACCCCCAGCCCGGCCAGCAGCAGCAGCCAGCTGATCAGCGGCACCGATGCCGGCAGCCAGGCAAAGTGACCCAGCAGCATCAGCGCCGCCACCCAGGCGCAGGTAGAGGCGGTGGCCGCCACCAGAAGCACCGGCACGTCGTTGATCGACATGTAGCGCCACGCCCGCTGATACAGGCCCGACACATGGAACACGGCAATCGAGGCCAGCAGGATCACCGGCACGGCAAAGGCAAATCCCCGCACCACATGCGAGGGCACATCCAGGTTGAACCGCAGCAGCAGCGCCAGCCCCACCGCCAGCACGGCGGCCGCCGCATCCAGAGAGGCGAGGATCGCATGGCGGCCGCGCCGGCCGGGCAGGTGCGCCCGCACCCAGGCCGCCAGCCGCGCGCCCCGGCCGGTTCCGCCCGCCGCCGGCTCCGCAGCTGCCGCCCCCATCCCTGTCGCCATCGTGTCCGGCGATGACCTGTCCATCCTGTCCCGTCCCCTGCCCGCTTCGTCCCCGGTGCGTGTCCCCGCGGCGCCTGCGCCCCGGCACACGGCCCCGGCCCACCCCCTTGCCCCGGGGATGGCCATCGAAACCTGTTCCTTAATAGGGCATCCCGTGCGGCATCCCGCATGGGCTTAGGGGGAGTATCCGAACAGGGATGGCATCCCCCAAAGGAAGCATGCCGCCCTTTCGAAGGGGCAGCCGATGCGGCCGTGCCAAAGGTATGATGCCCGAATGTCCACGCGCCGCCGCGCGCCGCCCTGCCTATCCTGAACATGGATGAAGGGCCCGGCCCGCGCCCCGGGGCGCACCGGGCCGGGGAAGGGCGCGGGAAGGTCGGGATGAGAGGGGCCAGCGATCAATCCGGCGGAGATGCGGCCGGCGCCGGTGACGGCAGGATCGGCGTGCTGCACATCATCACCGGCCTCAATGTCGGTGGTGCCGAAACCATGCTCGCCCGGCTTCTGGCCCACCCCGCAACCCGCGCCGGCGGCCTGCGCCACGAGGTGCTGAGCCTGCTGCCCCCAGGCCCGCTGGCAGACAGGCTCCGGTCAGCGGACATTCCCGTGCATTCGCTGCGGATGCGCCGCAGCCTGCCCGGCCCGCGCGACATGCTGCGCCTGATCCGCCATGTGCGCCGCATCCGGCCGCAACTGATCCACGGCTGGATGTATCACGGCAACCTCGCGGCCACGGTGGGCCAGCTGGCGGCGACGCGCCCCTGTGCGCTGATGTGGAACATCCGCCATTCCGTCGCGGATCTCGCGCAGGAGCCGCCGAACAGCCAGCGCGTCATCCGGCTGGGCGCCCGGCTGTCGCATCGGCCCGTCACCATCATCTGCAACAGCCACGCCGCCGTCGAACAGCATGGCGCGCTCGGCTATCTGCCGGAACGGATGCAGGTGATCGGCAACGGCTTCGATTGCGACCGCTTCGCCCCTGACAGGGCCGCCGCGCAAAGGCTTCGCGCCCTGTTCCAGATCCGCAGCGGTGGCGTGATCGTCGCCATGGTCGCCCGCGCGCACCCGATGAAGTCGGTGGACATGCTGGTGAAGGCGGTGATCCGCGCGCGCGAAATGGGCAACGACATCCACCTTCTTCTGGTGGGCGACAGGATGGACGAGCCGGGGCCGGAACTGCGCGGCCTGCTTGCCAATATCCCCCCCGAACGGCGGACCCTGTCCGGCGCGCGGCTCGATGTCGCCAACTGGCTGCCGGGCGTCGACATCGTGGCGCTGTCCTCCAGCTGGGGCGAAGGCTTCCCCAACATCGTGGGCGAGGCGATGGCCTGCGGCGTGCCCTGCATCGCCACCGACGTGGGGGATGCCGCCCGCGTGATCGGGCAGACCGGCCTCGTCGTGCCGCCGGGCGACGAGCGCGCGATGGCGCAGGCGCTCGACAGGCTCGTCCGCCTCGGTCCCTCCGGGCGGGAGCTGATGGGCATCGCCGCGCGCAAGCGCATCCGCGACAATTTCTCGATCCAGCGCATCGCGACGGATTATGCCGATCTCTATCTGCGCCACGCAGGTCTGTTCCCGCTGCCGCAGGGCAGCCGGCCGGCGGAACCGAAGGCGCTCGTCGCATGACGGCGCCCAAGCGCCGGGTTCTCGTCATCGGCAGCCTCGCCTGGTCGCTGGTGAACTTCCGGGGCCGCCTGCTCCGCGCCATGGCCGAAGCCGGCCACGACGTGATCGCCGCCGCCCCGGACGAGGATGCAGAGGTGCGCGAAGCCCTTGGCGCCATGGGCGTCCGCTTCGTGACCGTCCCGATGGAGCGCACCTCGCGCAATCCTGCGGCGGACCTGCGCACGCTCTCCGCGCTCGTCACGCTGATGCGTGCCGAACGGCCGGACAGCGTGCTGGCCTATACCCAGAAGCCCATCGTCTATGGCGGGATCGCCAGCCGGATCGCGGGCGTCCCCGAATTCCACGCGATGATGTCGGGCCTCGGCTTCGCCTTCACCGCCGAAGGAGACGCCCCGCCCTCGCCGCTGCTGCGCCTCGTCGCCGGGCTCTACCGCGTCGCCCTCGCGGGGGCGCGCAACCTGTTCCTGTTCAACGCCAGCGACGAGGCGGACATGCGCCGCTTCGCCATGATCCCGCCGGGCGTTCCCGTCCGGCAGGTTCCCGGCTCCGGCATCGACACCGCGCGCTTCGCCCAGCGGCCGCTGCCGCCCGGCCCACCCGTCTTCCTGCTCGTCGCCCGGCTGATGGTCCACAAGGGCCTGCGCGATTTCGCGGACGCCGCGCGCCTCGTGAAGCGCAGCCATCCCGATGCCCGCTTCCGGATCCTGGGCCCGCCCGATCTGAACCCGGCCGGCCTGCCCATGGACGAGCTTCGGGGCTGGGTGGACGAGGGCCTCATCGACTATCTGGGCGAAACCCGCGACGTCCGGCCCCATCTCGCCGCCGCCACCGTCTTCGTGCTGCCCAGCTGGTATCGCGAAGGCCTGCCCCGCTCCATCCTGGAAGCAATGGCGACCGGCCGCGCCGTCATCACCACCGACACCCCCGGCTGCCGCGACGCGGTGGTGGACGGGGAAACCGGCCTGATCGTGCCCCCGCGCGATGCGACGGCGCTGGCAGACGCGATGGGCCGCCTTGCGGCGGATCGCACGCTTGCCGAACGCATGGGCGCGGCGGCGCGGCGGCGGGCCGAACAGGTCTATGCAGTTGAAAAGGTCAACGCCCAGCTGCTGCAGGCCATGGGTCTTTCCGCCCCGGCCGGCGCCCCCGCGCTGGAGGCTGCCTGATGCGCGCCCTGGCAGACAGGCTTCTGGCGCTCCTCGCCGCGCTTGCGCTGTCGCCGCTGGCGGCATTGACCGCGCTTGCCGTCGCACTGGGGATGGGCCGCCCGCTGCTGTTCCGCCAGCAGCGCGCCGGGCTTGGCGGCCGCCCCTTCCAGCTGCTGAAGTTCCGCACCATGCGCCCGCCTCGCCCCGGCGCGGACCCGCTCGCCGACGATCAGGCCCGCACCCCGGCCCTCGGCGCCTTCCTGCGCCGCACCCGGCTGGATGAACTGCCCCAGCTGCTGAACGTCATCCGGGGCGAGATGGCGATCGTCGGGCCCCGGCCCCTTCTGCCGGATACCCTCGCCGCGCTTGGCGAACGCGGCCTCCGGCGCGGCAGCGTCCGCCCCGGCCTCACCGGCTGGGCGCAGACGCACGGCGGCCCGCGCCTGACAGAAGCCGACAAGATCGCGCTCGACCTCTGGTACATCGACAACAGAAGCCTCCTCCTCGACCTTCGCATCCTGGTCCTCACCCTCAGCGTCATCCTGTTCGGTGACCGGCCCGACAGGGCCGCTGCGGATATCGCCCATGCGCGCACTGCTGATCGGCGCAGTTGAATCCACCGCCGTCGCGCTCCGCGCGCTCGCCGCCAGCCCCGATTGGGATCTGGCCGGCCTGCTGACGCTGCCGCCGGAGCTCGCCGCGCGGCACAGTGATTTCGTCGATCTCGGCCCCGCCGCCCGGCAGGCGGGGGCAGCCCTGATCCGCGCGGCAGACGGCAACAGCCCCGAGGCGATCGAACAGGTCCGCGAACTGCGCCCCGACATCGCCTTCGTGATCGGCTGGTCGCAGATCTGCCGCCCCCCGCTGGTCGCGGCGGCAGGCGGCCGCATGGTCGGCTATCATCCCGCGCCGCTGCCCCGGCTTCGCGGCCGCGCCGTCCTCCCCTGGACGATCCTGCTGGGGGAACCCATCACCGCGGCCAGCCTGTTCTGGGTGGATGAAGGCGTCGATTCCGGCCCGATCATCGGCCAGCGCTTCTTCCATGTCGCGCCCGACGAAACCGCGACCAGCCTCTATGCCCGCCACATGGCCGCGCTCGACGGCCTGCTGGGCGACGTGCTGCCGCAGATCGCCCGGGGCGAAACCCCCGGCACCCCGCAGGACGAGCGCTTCGCCACCTGGGCCGCCCGCCGCACCGACCGCGACGGCCGCATCGACTGGCGAAAGCCCGCCGCAGACGTCGCGCGGCTGGTCCGCGCCGTCACCCGCCCCTATCCGGGCGCCTTCAGCGGAGACGGAGACGGCCGGCTGCGGATCTTCACCGCCGCCGCCACGGCCGAGGGCCGCCGCCACGCCGCCATGCCGGGGCAGGTCATCGCCGTCACCTCCACCGGCTTCCTCGTCGCCTGCGGCGACGGCGAGGCCCTTGCCTGCACGGACTGGCACGGGCCAACGCCGCGGCTGCACCAGATATTGGAGAACGGGGCATGACAGACCTCGCCGCCCGCTTCGGCAAGGCGCTGGTGATCGCGCCCCATGCCGACGACGAGGTGCTGGGCTGCGGCGCGCTCCTCGCCGCCCTGTCCCGCGCCGGTCTTGCCCCGGAAGTCGCGATCGTCAGCCAGGGCCATCCGCCCGACTATCCCGCCGGGCAGGTGGCGGCGCTGAAGGCAGAGGCCGCCAGCGCCCACGCCATCCTCGGCGTCGCCGCCACCCACTGGCTCGGCCTGCCCGCCGCCCGGCTCGACACGCTGCCCCACGCCGATCTCAACGCCGCCATCGGCCGCCTCGTCGCGCAGGTTCGCCCGGATACGCTGCTGTTGCCCTTCCCCGGCGACATCCACCTCGATCACCAGCTGGTGTTCCGCTCCGGGCTCGTCGCCGCGCGCCCCGCCGGGCCCCACCATCCCCGGCTGATCCTGTGCTACGAAACGCTGTCGGAAACCAACTGGAACGCCCCGGCGCTCACCCCCGCCTTCGCGCCCACCCTGTTCGCCGACGCGACCGCCACGCTCCCCGCCAAGCTGGAGGCCTTCGGCGCCTATGCCTCGCAGGTCAGGCCCGATCCGCACGAACGCTCGCTGAGCGCGGTTCAGGCGCTCGCACGGCTGCGCGGCGCAACCGTCCACCTGCCGGTGGCCGAAGCCTTCGTCCTCGTCCGCGCCATCTGCTGAGATGCGGATCCTCCTCACCTCCGCCGGCCGGCGCGTGGAGCTGCTGGGCTGCTTCCGCCGCGCCGCGCTCGATCTGGGGCTGAAGCCCCTCCTCCACGCGGCCGACCTTGCCCCCGACGCCAGCGCTGCCTGCCGCCTGGCCGATGCCCGCCATGCCGTGCCCCGCGCCGATGCGCCCGGCTATGCCGACGCCGTCCTCGCCATCGCGCGCCGCGAAGGCGTTCAGCTGGTGGTGCCCACCATCGACACCGAACTGGCCGCGCTCGCCGACGCCCGCCCGGCCTTCGAGGCGCAGGGCATTCACGTCGCCATCGGCAGCCCCGAACTCGTCGCCATCGCGCGGGACAAGCAGCGCACCGCCGCCTTCCTGCAAGCGTCCGGCATCCCCGCCCCCCGCACCGCCCCGCTGGAAGATGCGCTGGGCGATCCGGGCGGCTGGCAGGGCGCGCTGTTCCTGAAGCCGCGCCACGGCAGCAGCGGGCGCGGCATCCGCCCCGTGGAGTCGCTCGCCGGCCTGTCTTTGCAGGACTTCCCGGAACCCATGCTGGTTCAGGAGCGGCTGTCCGGCCCGGAATTCACCGTGAACTGCTATTTCGATCGCACCGGCCGGCTTCAGGCCGCCGTCCCGCACGAGCGGCTCGCCGTGCGCGGCGGCGAAGTTGAAAAGGGCGTCACCCGGCGCGACCCAGAGCTGGAATCGATCGCCCGGGCGCTCGCTGCCGCCCTTCCCGGCCCGGCCGGCGCACTCTGTTTTCAGGCGATGCGCGGCGCCGACGGCTGCTTCCGCCTGTTCGAGATCAACGCCCGCTTCGGCGGCGGCTACCCGCTCGCACACGAAGCCGGCGCACCCTTTGCCCGCTGGCTGATCGAGGAGTGCCTCGGCCTTCCCCCCAGCGCCGGAAACGGCTGGAAGGAAGGCGTGCGCATGCTCCGCTACGACAGCAGCCTGTTCCTGGCGGACGATCCGGGATGAGACCCCGCGCCATCGTCTTCGACCTCGACGACACCCTCTATGCCGAACGGGACTATGTGGAGAGCGGGTTTCGCGCCGTCAGCCGCTGGCTTGAGCGCAACAAGGGGCCATCGGGCTTTGCCGACGCCGCCTGGGCGCTTTTCTGCGCCGGGCACAGGGGCGACATCTTCGATCGCGCGCTGGCGATGCTGGGCGAACAGCCCGCGCCGGGCCGGGTGGCGGAGCTGGTGCAGCGCTATCGCCGGCATCGGCCGCGCATCCAGTTCGCGCCCGATGCCGCGCGCTGGCTGGCGCGCTCAGCCGGCCGCATCCCGCTCGCGCTCATCACCGACGGCCCGACGGCCAGCCAGAGCCGCAAGGTCTCCGCCCTTGCCTTGCGCGGCCGGGGCTTCGGCCCCATCCTGCTGACGGATCGCTGGGGCGTGCCGTTCCGCAAACCCCATGAACGCGCCTATCGCGCCGTGGAACGGCGGCTGGGGCTGAAAGGGGACGCGCTCGTCTATGTGGCCGACAATGCCGCGAAGGACTTCCTCGCCCCGCGAAGGCTGGGCTGGCAGACGGTGCAGATCCGCCGCCCGGGGGCACTGCACGCCGGGCCGCCGGCCGCGCCCGAATATGGCGCAGACCGCGTGATCGACAGCCTCGACCAGCTGGAATTCGGCTGAAGGCCTGCCTTGCACATCGGCATCGTCACATCCGGGCTGGGCGCCGGGGGCGCCGAACGGGTGATCGCCCTCGTCTCTGCGCACTGGGTCGCGGCCGGGCACAAGGTCACCCTCTTCACGTTCGACAGCCCGGCCGATCCCGTCTTTCACCCGCTCGATCCGCAGGTCCGCCTCGTCCGCCTCGGCCTGCCGTCCGGCGGCTCCCGGTTCGGCACGCTCCGGCGCATCCGGGCGCTCCGGGCCGCCTTCCGCCGGGAAGCGCCCGACGCCGTCGTCAGCTTCCTGTTCAAGATCAATGTCCTAACCCTGCTGGCGGCGGCCGGCCTGAGGCTTCCGGTCGCCGTTTCGGAACGCAACCACCCCCGGCTTCAGCCCGCCCACCCGGCCTGGCGATGGCTCGCGCGGCACACCTATCCGCGTGCGCGCGCCATCCTGTTGCAGACCGACGCGAGCCGCGCCGCCATGCCCGCCCCCCTGCGCAGCCGCTGCCGCGTCATCCCCAACCCCGTCAGCCGCTTCGATCGCACCCCCGAAGCCGATGGGCCGAAAATCCTGTCCGCCGTCGGCCGGCTGGAGCCGCAGAAGGGCTTCGACCAGCTGATCTCGGCCTTCGCCCGGATCGCGCCGGACCATCCCGACTGGACCTTGCGCATCCGGGGCGAAGGCCCGCTCCGCCCCGCGCTGGCGCAGCAGATCGAAGCGCTGGGCATGGCCGGCCGGATCGAGTTGCCGGGCCTCAGCGACGGCCCCGGCGGATGGGTCCGCGAAAGCGCCGCCTTCGCGATGACGTCCCGCTACGAAGGCTTTCCCAACGCGCTCGCCGAAGCCGGGCTCGCCGGCCTGCCCCGGATCGCCACCCGCTTCCAGTTCGGCGCGGACGAACAGATCGAAAACGGCGTGGACGGCCTGCTTGTCGAGCCCGGAAACATCCCGTCACTCGCCATGTCGCTGGACAGGCTGCTTTCGGATCGGGGATTGCGGGACTCGCTGGGAAAAAATGCCCGCGACTCGGGCCGCCGATTCCTTCCGGGCCGGATTCTCCACCTTTGGGACGGACTTCTACCCCTTTTGGAGTAGCCAGAATTCGCTGATCGAACCGAAATCGCCGCCCGGCCACCCCCTTCGGGCCCGGAATCCGCGCAATGTGACCCCGTTTGGCGCCGTCCGGCCAATCTTTGCTTGTTCACCGCGACTGCCAAATGTTACTCTGAAAATTGAAGTCGAGGGGGGGCAACACTCAAGGCTTCACAGTTGAGGGTAACAGAACAACCGAAAGCAATTTGTGTTCAGGCTTGTAGCCTGCGCAGCTGGGCGTTTTTTACTGCGCGGGAACTGGCCTCTCGGTCGGGAGAGGGTGGTTGACATGATGCATGAAGCAACCGGGGGTGACGTCGTGATCGTCGGCCGCAACGCGATCGTTCGCGAAGGCCTCAGGCGAATACTGACGGATGAAGGGTTTCACGTCCGCTCCGCGCAGACGGATGAAACGGGGTGGATATCGGCGGACGAGGATGTCGAGCCGGCGCTTGTCGTCGTCGATTCCCCGGCCATCGACGAGGGCGTGGACATGTGCGCCCTGCTGCGCGGGGCCTATCCGCAATCCAAGATCGTGATCATCTCGGAAAGCCATGACCTCGATTCCGTGTGCCGGGCCTGCTCGGCCGGGATCGACGGCTATGTGCTGAAGGCGATCGGCTGCGAAGCGCTCGTCGGCGCGCTGAAGCTGGTGATGCTGGGCGAAAAGATCATCCCGGCGCAGAGCCTTGCCCTGCTGACCAGCAGCCGCCAGTCCGCCGGTCCGGTGGAGGCACCCGCCGCCCCGGCCGATGTGGAACTGACAGACCGGGAAATCGAGATTCTCGGCCGGCTGGTCCACGGCGACGCGAACAAGATCATTTCGCGGCGGCTGCAGATCACCGAAGCGACGGTGAAGGTTCATGTGAAGGCGATCCTCAGGAAGCTGAAGGTGATGAACCGCACCCAGGCCGCGATCTGGGCGGTGAACAACGGCCTGTTCTCGCTTCCGGAACCGCAGCTGCGGAACGCGGCCTGAACAAGGGTGCCCCAGCGCCCGCAGGGGCGCTGAGGGCGTAATCCCATTGAAACACCGCCCGGCGGGCTGGTTGTGGTAAATGTGCCGGACATGTCGGCGTCCGGCATGCGCGGATTGGAACAGGCGGATTGTATGGCGACTCGCGCAGCCCGAAATGTGCTGAAGGGGGCGGACGGGAAGGCGCCCCCGGAAGACAGCATGGAAATGGATCCGCACGATCTCGTGCGGATGCTGTGGCGGCACAAATATGTGATCCTCGGCACCGTGCTCGCGGCAATTGCGGCCGTCCTCTTCTATCTCGCCCGCGCGACTCCGCTCTACACCGCCACCACCACGATCGAGGTGAAGACCGGGCAGGACCTCGGCGCCCAGATGCAGGGCGCCGCGCGCGCCATGACCCCGCAGGACGAAGTGCGGATCGCCACCCATATGGAGCTGCTGCGCTCCCCGGTGCTGGGCCAGGACGTCGTCCGGGATCTCAACCTCGACCAGGATGCGGAATTTGTGCCCACGGATCTCGACGCCAGCCTGCCCGACGACAAGGACGAAGCCGAAGCCGTGCGCCTCGCCGCCGTGACGGAGCAGCTGTTCGATCGGGTGCAGGTGGCGCGGGTGGGGCAATCGGCGCTGATTTCGGTGTCCGCCACCACCACCGATCCGGAAAAGTCCGCCGAGATCGCCAATGTGATCGCCGGCACCCACCGCAAGAACCTCGTCCGCGAACAGAAATCGGTGACCAAGCGCGAGATCGCCGCCGCCGAGGACCGGGCCGGAACGCTCCGCCGCGAAGCGCTGGAGGGCGAGCGCATGGCTGTCGCCCAGAGCAAGGCGGCCGGCGCCGCGGGCGGGCTCGACAGCCAGAGCGCGATCAGCACGGCCGGGCTGTCGGCCCAGCTGTCCGAAGCGAAGGCCGCGCGGGCGGCGGCGGAAACGCGCTTCAGCCAGCTGGGGCGGATCGGCGGCGGCGTCGCCGGGCCGGGGTCTGCCGCCTCGCCGCTGCTGGCGGATCTCCGCAGCCAGCAGGCCACGCTGGACAAGCGCATCGCGGAACTGTCCGCCCAGTTCGGGCCGGGCCATCCCGATCTTCGGGCCGCAACGGCGCAACAGGCCGAGATCAGCAGCCGCCTCGTGGAGGAAATGGCCCGCGTGCGGCAGGAAGCCGCCGCCGAAGTCTCCGCCGCGCGCGCGCGCGAAGGGCAGATCGCCGCCGACCTCGCCGCCGCGCAAGGACGGGTGACGCGCGCGGCCGATGCCTCGGTAACGGTCTCCGATCTCCAGCACAGCGCCTCAACCAACCGGCAGCTCTACCTCTCGCAGCTGGCCCGGCTGCAGGAACTGCGCGGCGAGGAGAACAGCCTGCGGCCGGACGCCTCCATCGTCGCCAAGGCGCTGGTGCCGATCGAGCCCGCCAGCCCGAAACCGGGCCGGCTGCTGGCCGTCGCGGTGGCGGGCGGGCTGCTGCTGGGGCTGGTTCTGGCCTTCGCGGTGGAGGTGATGGACCGGCGCATCCGCACCAGCCTGCAGGTGCGGCGGATCACCGGGCTGAACACCCTTGCGCTGGTGCCGGAGCTGACGGCGGGCCGGGCAGATGTCGATCCGCTGGTGCAGCTGCGCGAGGAGCCGGGTTCGGCCTTCTCCGAAACCATCCGCTCCCTGATGCTCGATGTCGTCGGCTATGTGCGCGGCGTCGGCCGGGTGCTGGTGATCACCTCCTCGCTGCCGAAGGAAGGCAAGACGCTGCTGTCAGTTTCAATCGGCGCGGCGGCGGCGCTGTCCGGCCGGCGGACGGTCGTCGTCGATCTCGATCTCAGGCGCCCGGCCGTTGCCTCGATGCTGAAGGTGGAGATCGGGGAGGCCGATCTGAACCAGTGCCTGACGATGCCGGGCGTACTGGATTCGGAAACCGTCTCCGCCGCGATCGTGCCCCATCCCGAGGTGGACAGGCTCAGCGTGCTGGGCGCGCGGGAACTGCCGGCGGATGCCGGCTCCCTGCTCGCCTCGGAACGGGTGGACGATCTCATCCGCATCCTGCGCAAGCGCTATGACCTGGTGGTGCTGAACGCGCCGCCGATCCTGCCCGTGCGCGACGCCAAATATCTGGCCCGCCTGTCAGACGTGTGCCTGCTCGTCGTCCGCTGGGGCCGGACCGGGCCGGATGCCCTGCGCGCCGCGAGCGAAATCCTGGGCCGCAGCGTGACGGCGGCCGTCATCAACCGCGTCAATCTGAAGCGCCACGCCGACAGCAAATATGGCGACCAGCTCCAGCACTTCCAGAGCTACGCCAGCTATTACGGGGGCCGCAAGGAAGCCGCCTGAGGGCGGGGCCGAACGGCCCCGGCCCCTCACCTGAACGGCGGCTCGTCGAACGCCCGCAGCTTGCGGCTGTGCACGCGGCCGCCTTCGGCGCGCAGCATTTCCACAGCCTCGATGCCGATCTGCAGATGCTCGGAAATTGCGCCCTCGTAAAAGCGGTTGGCCTGCCCCGGCAGCTTGATCTCGCCATGCAGCGGCTTGTCGGAAACGCACAGCAGCGTGCCATAGGGCACCCGGAACCGATAACCCTGCGCGGCGATGGTGGCGGATTCCATGTCCACCGCCACCGCCCGGCTCTGGTTGAAGCGGCGGGCGGACAGGCCGAAGCGCAGCTCCCAGTTGCGGTCGTCCGTCGTCACCACCGTGCCGGTGCGCAGGCGCGGCTTCAGCGCCTCGGAATCCAGCCCCGTCACCTGCCGCGCCGCGGCAGACAGCGCCAGCTGAACCTCGGCGATTGCGGGAATCGGGATTTCGGGCGGCAGCATGTCGTCCAGCACATGATCGTCGCGCAGATAGGCATGGGCCAGCACATAGTCCCCGATGGTCTGGCTGGGGCGCAGGCCCCCGCAATGGCCGATCATCAGCCAGGCCTGCGGGCGCAGCACCGCCAGATGGTCGGTGATCGTCTTGGCGTTGGACGGCCCCACGCCGATGTTCACCAGGCTCACGCCCGCGCCGTCCGGCGCCATCAGGTGCCAGGCCGGCATCTGGTGCTTGCGCCAGCTGCCGTCGCCCTGCGCCGCGTCGGGCGTGGCCGTGGCGGCATCCAGCAGCGCCCCGCCCGAACAGCTGAGGTGGGTGTAACGGCTGTCCGGCTTCTTCAGCTCCGCGCAGGCCCAGCGCACGAACTCGTCCACATAACGGTGATAGTTGGTGAACAGGATGTGGTTCTGCGTGTGGTGGGCGGGCGCGCCCGTGTAATGCTTCAGCCGGGCAAGCGAGAAATCGGTGCGCGGCCCGTCGAACAGCGCCAGCGGGCGCGGTTCTTCCGGGTCCTGCATCCACAGCCCGTCCGGCAGTTCGTCGCCGATATGCTTCAGATCCGTCGTCGGGAAATGCCGCGCCAGTTCCTTCGCGGCGGTGGCGTCCAGCACCAGGTCCTTCGCGCCGTCCAGCACATAGGGGAAGGGAATCTCGACAGACGACCGGCGAACCGACAGCGTCGCGTCATAATCGCGCAGCAGCAGCGAGATCTGCTCTGTCAGATAGCGGCGGAACCAGTTGGGATGGGTGATGGTGACGGCATAGCGCCCCGGCGTGTTCAGCCGGGCAAATGCGCGCGACAGCCGGGGAACGCCGTCGTCAGCCCCCCAGTCCAGCACCAGTTCGGGATAGGCGAACAGCCCCGCGGCGCGCTCTTCGGCGCCCGGCGGCGGGCCGCCTTCCAGGAAGCGTTTCAGCCCGGTGCGAAGATTTTCAACGGAGCGTTCGTGGATTTCGGCCAGTTCGTCCACCAGCCGTGCTGCTTGTTCTTTTTCGTTCATTTCCATCCCCCCCTATGCCACCGGCGCAGCCGTCCGGCTAGGGGGGGAACCTAAGGGGCCACCGTTACGCGCGGATGGCGGGGGCCTGGGCCCTGAACGGCCGACGGGCCTAGCGCCCCTGCATGTTGGTGTGGCCGGGCGGCAGGCTGGCCGTGAACTCCGCGATCCCGTCGGGCAGATACACCTGGCAGCTCAGCCGGCTGGTGGGCGCCACATGGGCGGTGAAGTCCAGCATGTCCTCTTCATGCTCGGTGGGGGGCGGCAAGGCGCGGAACAGATCCCTGGGCAGGATCACATGGCAGGTGGAACAGGCCATCGCCCCCTCGCACGTGCCTTCCAGCGGCAGGCCCAGCGCCTGCGCCAGATCCAGCAGGCGGGCGCCCGGCGCGGCCACCGTCTCGGCGGCGAGGCTGCCGTCCGCGTTCAGGAAGCGCACCCGGATCATGGGCGCAGCCGCTTCACGGTTTCCGCCAGCTCGCCCAGCGCATCCTGCAACATGTCCGCCGGCATGCCGGGCTGCCAGCCCAGGCGCAAGGTCTGCCGCGCCTGCTGCCCCGTCAGCCCCAGCGCCGCCAGCACATGCGAAGGCCGCCCCGAGCCGGACGAGCAGGCCGAGCCGGAGGACAGGGCAAGCCCCGGCAGCGCCGAGATCAGGCGGGACGCGTCGAGGCCGGGAAAGCTGACCGACAGGTTGCCGGGCCAGCGCTGGTTGCCCAGCGGATCAGGGCCGTTCACCCGGTGCGGGATCGCCGCCAGCGCGGCAATCGCCACCTCCATCAGACGCCGCGCGGCAGCTTGCGCCGCCTGCGGGTCGGCCGCGGCTGCCGCAGCTGCAAATCCCGCCGCCAGCGCAGGGGATTGCGTGCCCGATCTCAGCCCCGCTTCCTGCCCGCCCCCGTCCAGCAGCGGGGCGACCGCCGTGCCGGGGCGCACCCACAGCGCCCCGATGCCCTTGGGTCCGCCGATCTTGTGGCCCGACAGCGACAGAAGATCGACATCGGCCGAAAGGTCGAGCTTGCCGAAGGCCTGCGCGGCATCCGTATGAAACAGCGCGCCAGCGCCCCGCGCCTCGGCCGCCAGATCCGCGATGGGCCAGATGCTGCCCACTTCGTTGTTGACCCACATGGCCGACACCAGCGCGATGTCGCCGCCGGCCAGTGCGGCTGCAAAGGCCTGACGATCCGGCATCCCATCCGGCTGCACGGGCAGGATGGTCACGGCCCCGCCCATCGCCGCCAGGTGGCGGGCGGATTCCAGCACGCAGCTGTGTTCGGTCGCAAAGGTCAGCAGGCGGCGGCCCGGATGCCGCGCCATCACGCCCTTCAGCGCCAGATTGTTGGATTCCGTCGCGCCGGATGTGAAAACCAGCCCATCGGCCGGGCGGCCCAGCCGCGCCGCGACCGCCTCGCGCGCCGCTTCCAGCGCCGCCTTCGCCAGCCGCCCGCCGCGATGCGCGCTGTGCGGGTTCCAATGGTGCCGCTCCAGCCAGGGCAGCATGGCCGCCAGCGCCTCCGGCCTCAGCGGGCTGGTCGCCTGCGCGTCGAGATCGATGGGTTCAGGCCGCATTCGCACGCCGCGCCAGCGGGCCCCAGGCCGCCAGGAAGCGCCGGACATCCGCCTCCGTCGTGGACCAGCCGATGGACACCCGCAGCGATTGCCCGGCCGCCTCGCCCAGCCCCATCGCCGCCAGCACGGGAGAGGCCTTCAGCGTGCCCGACGAACAGGCAGACCCCTGCGAGACGGCGATGCCGGCCATGTCCAGCTGCATCAGTTGCGTGGACGCCGGCACGCCCGGCAGGTGCAGGTTGCTGATGGTGGGCAGCCGCCCGGCGTCGGCCGCATTCACCCGCGCCCCCAGCGCCAGCGCCTCGCGCTCCAGCAGCGCCTGCAACGCCGCCGCCCGCGCCGGGAAGCCCGCATCCCAGGCCCCGATCGCCGCCGCCCAGCCCAGGATGCCGATCAGGTTTTCCGTGCCACCGCGCCAGCCCTGTTCCTGCCCGCCGCCCTTCTGCACGGGATGGAAATCCGTCTTGCAGCGCACGATCAGCGCGCCCACCCCCATCGGCCCGCCCATCTTGTGGGCAGACACCGCCACGAAATCGGCGGGCGGAACGGGAAGTTTCCCGGCCGATTGCACGCAATCCGCCAGCAGCCGCGCCCCCGCGCCATGAACGGCCGCCGCGATCGCAGCCATGTCCTGCACCACGCCGGTTTCATTGTTGGCGTGCTGGATGGCGACGAGCGCGCCTTCGGGAATGGCCGGCAGCAGCACCCGCCCGGCCCCGTCCACCGGAATGCGGATCGCGTCCGCCGCCGCCTCCAGCACCGCGGGATGCTCGGTCGCCCCCACCAGCCGTGCGCCTGCCTCTGCCCCGTTCAGCGCCAGCGCCAGCGCCTCCGTGCCGCCGCTGGTGAAGATCAGGCTGTCAGCCGGCACCCGGAAAAAGGCGGCGATCCGGTCCCGCGCGGCATTCAGCGCCCGGCGCGCGGCGCGGCCGGGGCCATGCACGGACGACGGATTGGCCCATTCCCCCGATCCCAGCCGGGCGGCGGCGTCCGCCATGGCGGCGGCGGCTTCGGCGCGAAGCGGGGCGGTGGCGGCCCAGTCCAGATAGGCGGGATCGTTCATGAAGCTTGCATTTTCCTCGTCCGCTTCCTTATAGCCCCGCTGTGCCGGAAGCCATGCCCGGCGCCTCAAGCATCAAGGAAACCGCGTGCCGGAAGTCATCTTTCCAGGACCCGAAGGCCGCCTGCAGGGGCGCTACCAGCCCGCCGGCAAGCCCCGCCCCCCCGTCGCCATCGTGCTGCATCCGCACCCGCAGGCCGGCGGCACCATGAACAACCCGCTGACGCTGGCGCTCTACCAGATGTTCGTGAAGCGCGGCTTCGCGACCCTGCGCTTCAACTTCCGTGGCGTCGGCCGCTCGGAAGGCGTGTTCGACAACGGCATCGGCGAACTCTCGGATGCGGCCTCCGCGCTGGATTGGCTGCAGGCGATGAACCCGGAATCCGCGGGCACCTGGGTCGCGGGCTACAGCTTCGGCGCGCTGATCGGGATGCAGCTGCTGATGCGCCGGCCAGAGGTGAAGGGCTTCATCTCCATCGCGCCGCCCGCGAACCTCTATGATTTCGGCTTCCTCGCCCCCTGCCCCTCTTCCGGCCTCATCGTGCAGGGCACCGGCGACGAGGTGGTGACGGAACCGGCCGTGCAGAAGCTCGTCGACAAGCTGAAGACGCAGAAGCACATCACAATCGATTACGAGAAGATCGAAGGCGCCAACCACCATTTCGCCCAGGAATCCGAAGAGATGATGGGCAAGGTGGAAGCCTATCTGGATCGCAGGCTGCTGTCCGGACGCTGACGCCACCCGCGATTTCCGATCCGCAAGAGGCCCTGGCGAAAGCCGGGGCCTTTTCTTTTTGCCCGCAATTCAATGGGATGGGCCAATCCGAATCAATCTGATTCGGCGGGGGAAATATTATAAAGATTTTTGTTATAGTTTTGTGACAGCTCGTTGACACATTTCTGACGCAGGCATAGCTTTTCCCCTGAGAGGAAGGGATCGGGAATGCCCC
Source organism: Sandaracinobacter sp. (assembly GCF_041909755.1). Taxonomy (NCBI): domain Bacteria; kingdom Pseudomonadati; phylum Pseudomonadota; class Alphaproteobacteria; order Sphingomonadales; family Sphingosinicellaceae; genus Sandaracinobacter; species Sandaracinobacter sp. The sequence continues at coordinate 16,330 of NZ_JAYRCW010000014.1, read as the reverse complement.
GGAAACGAGGCGGCGGATCCTTCCGGCACAGACGAGGGAGAATGACCGCCATGTTCGCCAAGACCTGCCTCATCCTTGTATCCGCCGCCGCGCTGGCCGTCCCGGCCGTTGCGGCGGACCCTCAGGTGACGCGCGCCGTCCAGTTCACCGACCTGAACCTGGAAAGCGATGCCGGCCGCACCGAACTGCAGCGCCGCCTGGCGCGTGCCGCAAAGTCCATGTGCGATACCAACCCCGTGCTGGAATCCGCCGCCGTCCGCGCCGAGCGGGAGCGGTGCGAGACCGCCACCGCCGCCCAGTTCGAAGGCCAGATCGCAGCCGCCATTCAGGCCAACCGCGCCCGCAGCACGGCCTACGCCAGCAACTGAGGCGCCCGATCGCGCCCCCTGCGACATTTCGCCGGGGGCCGCCCGGCCCGCGAATTGATCAAGGTCAACCCGCGCGCCGCCCCCCGGCATAGCATCCCCCCGGACGCAGGATAAAAATCCGCTTCCGGAGGAGGATCAATGCCAGACACAGCCACCCTGTCGGCGCCGGCCGTCCGCGCGGACCTTGCCGCCACCATCATCGATCCGCGCGCCTATGCCGCCGGCGACCCCGTCGACGCAGCCTTCCGCGCCATCCGCGCCGAAGCCCCGCTCGCCGTCGCGCAGCCGGAAGGCTATGATCCCTTCTGGGTGGTCAGCCGCCACGCCGACATCCTGGCCGTGGAAAAGCAGGCCGACATCTTCCACAACGGCGACCGCTCCACCTTCCTCAGCCCGCGCGAGAGCGAGGCGATGGTGAAGATGATCACCGGCGGCGACCCCAATCTCATCCGCAGCCTCGTCTCGGTCGACGGGCAGGAACACAAGGACCTGCGCGGCATCATCTTCCCCGCCGTCACGCCCCGCGCGCTGAAGGCGATGGAGGCCGACATGCGCGTGATCGCCCGCGAGTTCGTCGATCACATGCTCGCCTTCGGGGGCGAATGCGATTTCGCCGCCGACGTCGCCTTCCTCTATCCGCTGCGCGTCATCATGTCGGTGCTCGGCGTGCCGAAAGAGGATGAGCCCTTCATGCTCCGCCTCACGCAGGAGCTTTTCTCCAGCGCCGATCCGGAGCTGAACCGCGATGGCCGCGAAGTCTCCCCCGCCGAGGCGCTGATGAGCCTGAAGGCGACAGCGGACGAGCTGGAAGCCTATTTCGGCGAGGTGACGCGCAAGTTCCGGGCGAACCCGTCCGATCATGTGAACAGCCTGATCGCCAACGCCACCATCAACGGCGACTATCTGAACCAGCGCCAGCTGATGGGCTATTACATCATCGCGGCGACCGCCGGGCACGACACCACCTCCAACACCACCGGCGGCGCGATGTGGGCGCTCGCCTCGGACGGCGGGATGTTCGATGCGCTGAAGGCCGATCCGGGCCGCATCAATGCCTTCGTGGAGGAATCCATCCGCTGGGTGGTGCCGGTGAAGCACTTCATGCGCACCGCAACCGCCGATACCGAAGTGGCGGGCCAGACCATCCGCGCCGGGGACTGGCTGATGCTCGCCTACCAGTCCGCCAACCGCGACGAAGCGGTGTTCGACGATCCCTTCCGGTTCCGGCTGGATCGCGAACCCAACCGCCAGGTCGCCTTCGGCTATGGCCCGCATGTGTGCCTGGGGCAGCATCTGGCCCGGATGGAAATGCGCATCCTGTGGGAGGAGCTTCTGCCGCGGCTGAAATCCATCCAGCTTTCAGGCACGCCGGAACGCACCATCTCCAACTTCGTGTGCGGGCCCAAGCATGTGCCCGTGCGCTTCCGCCCGAACTGAGCGCGGGCGATGGAGACCCCCTACAGGCTGTGGCGCTGCGCCAACTGCGGCTTCGAATATGACGAGGCGCAGGGCTGGCCCGACGACGGCATTCCCCCCGGCACCCGCTGGGCGGACGTGCCGGAGGACTGGTACTGCCCCACCTGCGGCAGCGAAAAGCGCGACTTCGACATGGTGGCGGCGGGCTGAGCCCGCTCAGCCGATCGCCAGCCCGCTGAACTCGCCGGATTTCCGCCAGTCGTCGATATAGCGGAACCAGGCGACGGCGCCGGCCGGATAGCCGGCGCCGAACAGGGCGCTTTCGCCATACCCCTTGCCCTCGTTGTTGTAATATCCGGGCGTGCAGTCGGGCGCGGCGCCCGCCATGCTGCCCTGCGCCGTCAGCATCAGCTTCACCCAGTCGGCCTGCGCCTGCGGCTCCGCCTCCACGCGCGTCGCACCGGTCTTCCGCGCATGGGAAATGATGGCGGCGATGGTGTCGCCATGGTCCGTCCAGTTGTGCGGCACGTTGATCACGAAATTCCCCGCCTGCGCGAACTGCACGATGAAGGCGTTGGGGAAGCCCGCCACATGCAGGCCGTGGAAGGTCTTCATGCCGTCGGCCCAGGCCTCCGACAGGCGTTGCCCGCCCACGCCTTCCAGGTCGAAGCCGGCGCGGCGTTCATGCGCGGTGCCCACCTCGAAGCCAGAGGCATAGATGATGCAGTCCACCTCCAGATGCGTGCCGTTCACCCACAGGCCCGTTTCGTCGATCCGCTCGACGCCCTTGCCGTCGGTGTCGATCAGGTGCGTGTTGGGCCGGTTGAACGCCTGCAGATAGGCGTCGTGGAAGCAGGGGCGCTTGCACAGCTGGCGATACCAGGCCTGCAGCTTCGCCGCCGTGTCCGGATCCTCCACCAGCGCGGCGGCGCGGGCGCGGATCTCAGACATCTTCTCGATATCGGCATCCTCATAGGCGGCCAGCATCCCGTCCGGCGTCATCTGTTCGGGGGGAAGGCCCATGATGCGGGCGCGGATCCGCTTCGTCAGGTCGGTCCAGCCGTCCTGCACCAGGTCTTCCGACGGCGCCGGCCCCATGCCCACATTCTGCGCGAAATTCGCCAGCCAGCGCTTCTGCCAGCCGGGCGTCGCAACCTCCGCGAACCAGTCCGCCGGGATCGGCGCATTGGCCCGCACATCCACGGACGAAGGCGTGCGCTGCACCACATAGAGCGTGCCGGCATCGCGGGCGAGATGGGGCACGCACTGCACCGCAGTCGCCCCCGTGCCGATGATCGCCACCCGTTTTCCGGCCAGCTTCGTCATCGGCGCGCCATGGGTGTCGCCGCCGGTATAGTCATAATCCCAACGGCTGGTGTGGAAGCTGTGGCCCCGGAAGCTCTCCAGGCCGGGAATGCCGGGCAGCTTCGGCACATGCAGCGGCCCGGTGCCCATGCCCACATAATCGGCGGTGAAGCTGTCGCCCCGGTCCGTCTCGATCCGCCACACGCCCCGGTCCTCGTCCCAGGCCATCCGCGTCACGCGGGTATGGAACAGCGCCTTGTCGTACAGGCCGAAGGTGCGGCCGATCCGGCGCGACTGCTCCAGGATCTCCGGCGCGTGGGCATATTTCTCCGTCGGCACATGCCCCGTTTCCTCCAGCAGCGGCAGATAGATCATGGAGGCCGTGTCGCACTGCGCGCCCGGATAGCGGTTCCAGTACCAGGTGCCGCCGAAATCGCCCGCCTTGTCGATGATGCGCACATCGCGGATGCCCGCCTCGGCCAGCCGCGCGCCCACGCACAGCCCGGCAAAGCCGCCGCCCACCATGGCGAAGGTCACATGGTCGGTCACCGGCGCCCGCTCGGTCCGGGGGGTATAGGGGTCCTCCAGCAGCTGGTCGAAATGGCCGGCCATCTCCAGATACTGGTCGTTGCCGTCCGGCCTCAGCCGCTTGTCGCGCTCGGCCCGGTACCGCGCCAGAACGGCGCCCTTGTCGATCTGCATGTTCCTCTCCCTCGGGCGCAAAGGCTAACCCAGCCGGCCACCGCCGGAAGCTGGCAGTTTGCGGGAGAGCCGGGGCCGAAGCCCCCCCGCCACGCGTGAATCGACCCCGGAAATATGGTAGGAAGAGCCTCTGCGACATGCAGGAGGGCGTGATGGCGAGCGACAGAAGCGGCTCAGGCTTCAGGAACGACCCCCGGCGACTGTTCCTGACCGAAATCCACGAAGCCGGCATCGGCAGCCGGGTCATCGGCTATGCGGTCAGCGAACGCGTCGCCTTCATCCCGGCGAACATGGCGGAGCCGGAAATCATGACCAGCACCGTGCTTGAAGGGCTGGAAAGCCTGTTCGACACCGGCAATTCGCAGGGCGTGGTCATGCGAAGCCTCTGCCTCCCGTCCGAACAGGATCCGGGCGGCCGCGGCTTCGTCATCACCAGCCTGTCGGGCCATTTCGCCCACAGCCCGGACGACGACTGACCGCACCGGCGGTCGTTCTGCAATTGACCGCATCTGCGGCAATTCTGAACTTGACCGCATCCGCGGTCGGGGGGTCACACAGCCAGCCTGCCGCCCGTCACCGGCCGGGGCACGCCGGTCGTTTCCGGCCAGCTCAGCGGCAGGCCCTTCAGGTGCCGCACCGCCAGCCAGGCGAAGGCCTGCGCCTCCAGCGCGTCGCCATGCCAGCCCTCCGCCTCAACGGGATCGGCCGGCACGCCGGTCCGGCCTGCGATCATGCGCATCAGCACCGGATTGTGCCGCCCGCCCCCCGTCACCAGCAGCCGCTTCAGCCGCACCGACAGCCCGCCAAGCGCCTGCGCCACCGTTTCCGCCGTGAAGGCCGTCAGCGTCGCCGCGCCGTCCGCCGCCGAAAGCGCCCCGGCCGCCCGAATCGAGAAATCCGCCCGGTCGAAGGATTTCGGCCCCGAACCACCCAGGCCTGAGGGGCCGGGGCCAGCCGCCGCCGCCAGCTGCGCCAGCACATCGGCATCCACCCGCCCCGCCGCCGCCAGCGCCCCGCGCGCATCGAAGCGCGCGCCGGTATGCCGCTGCACCCAGTCGTCGATCAGGCCGTTGCCCGGCCCGGTGTCGAACGCGCCCCAGCCGCCCGCCTCGTCGAACCAGGTCAGGTTGCCGACGCCCCCCAGGTTCAGGATGCCCACAGGCCGGTCCACATTCGATGCCAGCGCCCGGTGATAGCCCGGCGCCAGCGGCGCGCCCTCGCCGCCGGCGGCCACGTCGGCGCTGCGGAAATCATGCACCACCGGCCGCCCCGTCAGCCGCGCCAGCAGCGAGGCATCCCCGATCTGCCAGGTGAAGGGCGCGGGATGGCCCGAACTGGGCGGCCGGTGCGCCACCGTCTGCCCGTGAAAGCCGATCAGTGCCGCCGTTTCCTGCCCGGCAAGTCCCGCGACCGCCTCGGCATGCGCCAGCGTCAGCACCCGCTCGGCCTCGGCGATCATCGGGTCATGCGCCGGGGCGGGCATCTCCAGCGCGCGCGCGGCGGCGCGGCGGATCAAGTCCCGCTCGGCGTCGGAATAGGGCCGGTCGTGCGCGGAAATCCCGCGCACATGCCCCTCTCCGTCCGTTTCGATCAGCGCCGCATCCACGGCGTCCACCGACGTGCCAGACATCAGCCCGATGACGAGATGCTTTTCAGACCCCATGCTTTGCGCCTAGAGCGGCCCCGCCATGACCTACAAGAGCGAATTTCTGCAGACCCTGGAACGCCGGGGCTACATCCACCAGCTGACGGACGCGGACGCCATCGACGCCCGCGCCGCGAAGCCGGGGCTCATCGCCTATGTGGGCTTCGATCTCACCGGCCCGTCGCTCCATATCGGTCACCTGATGTCGATCATGATGCTGCGCCGGCTGCAGCAGCATGGCGGAAAGCCCATCGCGCTGATGGGCGGCGGCACCACCAAGGTGGGCGACCCCTCCGGCAAGGACAGCCAGCGCCAGATGCTGGACCAGGCCACCATCGATGCCAACAAGGCCTCGATCCGGCGGGTGTTCGAACGCTTCCTCACATTCGGCGACGGCCCGTCGGACGCCGTCATGGCCGACAATGCCGATTGGCTGGAGAAGCTGAACTACATCGATTTCCTGCGCGATTACGGCCGCCATTTCAGCGTGAACCGCATGCTGACGATGGATTCCGTGCGTCTCAGGCTGGAACGGGATCAGCCGCTCTCCTTCATCGAGTTCAACTACATGGTGCTGCAGAGCTACGACTTCGTCGAGCTGAACCGACGCTATGGCTGCGTCATGCAGATGGGCGGCTCCGACCAGTGGGGCAACATCACCCAGGGGATCGATCTCGGCCGCCGCGTGTCCGGCGCGGACCTCTACGGCCTCACCACCCCGCTCATCACCAACGCCGACGGCTCCAAGATGGGCAAGACGGCGGGCGGCGCTGTCTGGCTCAACCGCGAACAGCTGCCCGATTGGGATTACTGGCAGTTCTGGCGCAACGTGGACGACCGCGATGTCGGCAAGTTCCTGCGCCTGTTCACCGACATGCCCGATGCCGAGATCGCCCGGCTGGAAGCACTTGAGGGCGCCGAGATCAACGACGCCAAGATCGCGCTCGCCAACGCTGCGACAACACTTTGCCGGGGCGCCGAAGCCGCCGCCGCGGCCGAGGCCACCGCGCGCGCCACCTTCGCGGAAGGCGGCGCGGGCGAGGCCCTGCCCAGCTTCGCGGTTCCTGCCCCCGTCGCGCTCGTCGATGCCCTCGTCCTCACCGGCCTCGCCGCCTCGAAGGGCGAAGCGCGGCGCAAGCTGGGGGAAAATGCCGTGCGCATCGATGGCGAACCGGCGTCCGATCCCGCCCTCCTCGTCTCGCCGCCGGCGAAGCTCAGCCTCGGCAAGAAGCGCCACGCCCTGCTGATCAGGCCATAGGGCCCGCTGCAAAGGGCAGCAGCGCCCGATAGGTCTCCAGCGGCGGCCGCCCCGGCAGGCGCAGCCCCTCGCCCAGCAGATAGGCGTCCTTCACGATCTCCGCCTGCTGCTCCAGACCATAGCTGTGGAAGGGCTTGCCCGGCACCAGCGGCAGATAGCGATAGCGGGCAAACGGCGGCCGCCGGAAGATCAGGCTGATGCCCTGCTGATGCTGCCACACATGCGTCAGCTCGTGGATGAAATGCCCGCGCAACGCCGGCCCCTCGGCGGAAAAATCCGCGCTCCACACGTCGCCGTTGGGATGGAACCACAGGTGCCCGTCCGGCGCCATGGTGATCCAGGCGGGCTGCCACATCCACCATTTCAGCCGGTTGATGCGCACAGGCCCCGGATCCAGCGCCGGGCCGAACACCCGGCCCGCCAGCGCCTGCTCGCCCGCCGTCAGCGGCCGGCTCGCGGGCCCGTCCTCAATGCTGGTGCGCGGCAGGCTCGGGGGCCTTCACAGGGGCGTTGGCGGCGCGCGCCTCGGCAATCAGCGTCACCTTCGCCCCCGATTGGAAGCTGAAGGTCAGCGGGATCGTGCCGCCCGGCTTCACATCGGGCGAAAGGCCGAAGATCATCAGGTGATTGCCGCCGGGCGCAAACGTCAGCGCCCCTTTGGCAGGCACCGCAAAGCTCTTTTCCGCGCGCATCTTCATGATGCCGCCCTCGTTCACCATGCTGTGCATCTCGATCCGCTCCGCCCGGGGCGATGTCACGCCCACCAGCGCATCGGCCTTCGCGGTGCCATGGATCAGGAAGAAGCCGCCGGCCGGCCGGCCGGACACGGCGGGAAGCCGCACCCAGGCGTCCTGCACATGCGGGGCCGGCGACTGGGCCACCGCTGCGGCAGGCGCCAGCAGCAGGGCGGAAACGGCAAGCGTGCGCAACATGGTCGAACCTTTCCCGGTCTAGGCTGGGGCGATGCTCTACCCCTTCGGCCCCGGCCGCTGCAACAGCCGGCCTTTCACCCAGATGAACGGCGGGGAAAAAGCACTGCGACACCATTGATGCCGGAAATCCCCCCCCTATATCCCGCGAGGAAAGGCTGCCTTCGGGCGCCCCAACAAAATCTCACGGAAAGATGCGCCAGGGGGCTTCTCCGGCGCAAGACAGGCAAGGAAGACTATGGCGAAGGTTATCGGGATCGACCTCGGCACCACCAACAGCTGCGTGGCAGTGATGGAGGGTGCGACGCCCAAGGTGATCGAAAATGCGGAAGGCGCGCGCACGACCCCGTCGCAGGTCGCCTTCGCGAAGGACGGCGAGCGTCTGGTGGGCCAGCCCGCCAAGCGGCAGGCTGTCACCAACCCGGAAAACACCGTGTTCGCGGTGAAGCGCCTGATCGGCCGCCGGTTCGACGATCCGATGACCCAGAAGGACATGGGCCTCGTTCCCTACAAGATCGTGAAGGGCGCGAACGGCGACGCCTGGGTCAACGCCGGCGGCAAGGATTACAGCCCGTCGCAGATTTCCGCCTTCATCCTGCAGAAGATGAAGGAAACGGCGGAGGCCTATCTGGGCGAAACCGTCACCCAGGCGGTCATCACCGTTCCCGCCTATTTCAACGACGCCCAGCGTCAGGCCACCAAGGATGCCGGCCAGATCGCCGGCCTTGAAGTGCTGCGCATCATCAACGAGCCGACCGCCGCGGCGCTCGCCTATGGCCTCGACAAGAGCACGTCGGCCCACACCATCGCCGTCTATGACCTCGGCGGCGGCACCTTCGACGTGTCGATCCTGGAACTGGGCGACGGCGTGTTCGAAGTGAAGTCGACGAGCGGGGACACCTTCCTCGGCGGCGAGGATTTCGATGCGAAGCTGGTGGAATTCCTGGCCGACGCCTTCCGGAAGGACGAAGGCATCGACCTGCGCAACGACCGGCTGGCGCTGCAACGCCTGAAGGAAGCGGCGGAAAAGGCGAAGATCGAGCTCAGCTCGTCGGCCAGCACGGAAGTGAACCTGCCCTTCATCACGGCCGACGCGACCGGCCCGAAGCACCTGGTGAAGACGATCTCGCGCGCCGATCTCGAAAAGCTGGTGATCGATCTCATCGAACGCACCCGCAAGCCCTGCGTCGACGCGATGAACGAAGCCGGCGTGAAGGCGTCGGAAATCAACGAGGTCATCCTCGTCGGCGGCATGACCCGCATGCCCCGCGTGCGCCAGTTCGTGAAGGACCTGTTCGGCAAGGAGCCCAACACCTCGGTCAACCCGGATGAAGTGGTCGCCATGGGCGCCGCCATCCAGGCCGGCGTGCTGCAGGGCGATGTGAAGGACGTGCTGCTGCTGGATGTCACCCCGCTGAGCCTCGGCATCGAGACGCTGGGCGGCGTGTTCACCCGCATGATCGACCGCAACACCACCATCCCCACCAAGAAGTCGCAGACGTTCAGCACGGCAGACGACAACCAGTCCGCCGTCACGATCCGCGTCTTCCAGGGCGAACGGGAAATGGCGGCCGACAACAAGATTCTCGGCCAGTTCGATCTCGTCGGCATCCCGCCCGCCCCGCGCGGCGTTCCGCAGATCGAAGTCACCTTCGACATCGACGCCAACGGCCTCGTCGCCGTGAACGCGAAGGACAAGGGCACCGGCAAGGAACAGCAGATCCGCATCCAGCCCTCGGGCGGCCTTTCCAAGGACGACATCGAGAAGATGGTGAAGGAAGCGGAGCAGTTCTCCAGCGAGGACAAGAAGCGCCGCGAAGCCGCCGAAGCCCGCAACCAGGCCGACAGTCTCGTCCACGCGACCGAGCGCCAGCTGGCCGAGCATGGCGACAAGGTCGATGCCGAAACGAAGGCCGCGATCGAAACCGCCATCGCAGAGGTGAAGTCCGCGCTGGATTCGGGCGACGCCGACCAGATCAACCAGAAGGCGCAAAATCTGGCGCAGGTGGCGATGAAGCTGGGCGAAGCGGTCTATGCCGCCGAGCAGGCCAAGGCCGAAGGGGCCGCGCCCACCGGCGAACAGCCCGCCGACGACGTGGTCGACGCCGACTTCACCGAAGTCGACGACAGCAAGAAGTAAACATCTGTGGCCGGGGGCTTGACCCCCGGCCCCTTCCTGCGAAGGGCTGGCGCGGATGTACGCGGAAGTCGATTTTTACGAACTGCTCGAGGTCCAGAAGGGCTGCGACGAGGCGACGCTGAAGTCCGCCTATCGCAAGCTCGCCATGCGCTGGCACCCGGACAAGAACCCCGGTGACACCGACGCCGAGGCGCGCTTCAAGGCGATCAGCGAGGCCTATGGCGTGCTGTCCGATCCGCAGAAGCGCGCCGCCTATGATCGCTTCGGCCATGCCGGCGTGCGCGGCCAGCCGGGCGGCGGGGGCGGCAACCCCTTCGGAGACGCCTCGCCCTTCTCCGACATCTTCTCGGACATCTTCGACCAGTTCATGGGCGGCGCGCGCGGCGGCCGCCGAGCCGGGCCGCAGCGCGGCGCCGATGTCCGCTATGATCTCCAGGTCAGCTTCGAGGATGCCTTCCACGGCGCGGAGGCGGACATCTCCCTCGATGTCGCCGTTTCCTGCGACCATTGCGTCGGCACCGGCGCGAAGCCCGGCTCCCGCGTGACGACCTGCAACACCTGCGGCGGCCGCGGCCAGGTGCGCATGCAGAACGGCATGTTCATCGTGGAACGCGCCTGCCCGCAATGCCATGGCTCTGGCCAGGTCATCTCGGACCCGTGCGAACATTGCCACGGCGAAGGCCGGGTGGAACGGCGCAAGCAGCTGAAGGTGAAGATCCCGCGCGGCGTGGACGACGGCACCCGCATCCGCCTCGCCGGCGAGGGCGAAGCCGGCCCCCGAAGCCGCGACGGCGGCGGCGAGAACGGCGACCTCTACATCTTCATCCACATGAAACCGCACCCCATCTGGAAGCGCGACGGCACCACGCTGTTCGCCCAGGTGCCGATGAGCTTCGTGGACGCCGCGCTCGGCGGCGAGATCAGCATCCCCGGCCTCGACAAGCAGGCGGTGGAGGTGAAGATCCCCGCCGGCACCCAAACCGGCCGCCAGTTCCGCGTGCGCGGGCGCGGCATGCCCGCGCTGAACGGCCATGGCATGGGCGATCTGGTCATCCAGGTTGAGCTGGAAACCCCCACGAAGCTGTCCGCCCGCCAGAAGGACCTGCTGGAGGAGTTCCGCGGCCAGGAAAGCCCGCACGAGGCCTGCCCGAAATCGAAGGGCTTCTGGGACCGGCTGAAGGGCGCCTGGGACGAACTGACGGACTGAGCCGCCAACCCGATTGCAACAAAAGGCAACATGTCCCCGCCGGGCCTTGCCTCGCCCTCCTGCGCCATCCATGCTTCCGGCCGGGGTTGCCATGGGGAACAGGTCTCAGCCGATGCGGGGCGCACGAACAGCCGCGACCGGGCCGGTCACATCCGTACCCGCAGATACCGGTTCCACACGGCCGCTTCTGGTCGTCGGCGATCATCCGCTGATCGATGGGGTGGTGGCGGCCGCCGCCCGGCGGCGCACCCATGTCACCTGGATCACGGGCGGCGAAGGCGTCGCGGAAGTCCCCGGGGCGCAGCTCGTCTCCGGCCCGCTCTGCCCCTCCACCGCCCGCGAACATGCCTCCGGCGTGCAGCGCGCCATCGTCGCCTTCACCGATGAAGCCCGGCAGCTCTCCGCCATCGAGGCCCTGCGCGCCGGCGCGCCCGACCTCGCCATCACCGTCAACGCGACGGCTGGCTGGCAGGGCGGGCGCAACATCCGCTTCGGCCCGCTGGCGGGCGTCCGCGTCGTCAGCCAGGTGCAGCTCGCCGTCCGCGACCTGCACTGGCGCAACCCGCCGCCGCTGATCGCGCAGCAGCTCGGCCAATCGCGCGTCCACGCCCTGCTGTTCGGCTTCGGCCGCGGCGGCGACGCCATCCTGTCGGATCTGCTGCTCTGCTCGCTCACGGGCTTTCAGCCCGCCCCGCTCGTCACCATCGTCGATCCTGGCGCAGAGGCGCTTCGGGCCGATCTCGCCCGCCGCTGCCCGGAGCTCGGCCGTTCCGCCGACATCCGCTTCCTCGATCCGGGCGCCGTCGATGACCCGCGACGCCTCCCGGTGGAGGCGCTCCGCCGGGCGCAGGCCGAGGCGCCCTTCACGCTCGCGCATGTCTCGATCGATTCCGATGCCCGCGCCCTGTCGCTGGCCCGCGCCTTCCATGCGCTCGCGGGGCGCGAGCGCTGGGCAATGGGCCCCGTCTGCGTCCGCCTGGCAGGCGGCGCCGGCCTGCCCCGCCTGCCCGTCAGCGGAGAGCCCGCCGAACTGCTGGGCTTCGGCGCCAACGCCGAATTCGCGGAATCGCTGGGGCTGTTCGATCCCGGCAGCGACTATCTCGCCCGGCTGTTCCACCAGGCCTATCGCCGCACCGCGAAGCCCGGCCTGCCCGCCAACCGCCCGTGGGACGAGCTGGACGAGGAATATCGCGAATCCAACCGCCGCCTTCTCGTCCACCTGCCCGCCAAGCTGCTGACGGCGGGCGTCGATCTCGCCGCCTGGCTGCGCATTCCGCTGCCCCGCCCCAACAACATGGGCGGCATCCCGCTTCCGGCGCTCGACGCCCGGCTGCTGGAACAGCTGGCGGAACTGGAACACCGCCGCTGGATGGTCGATCGCCGCCTGTCCGGCTGGCGCCACGGCCCCGCGCGCGACAACGGGGCCCGGCTCCACCCGGATCTGGTCCCCTATGCCGATCTCGACGACTATACGATGGAACTGGACCGCGCGATCGTGCGCGAGGCCTGGGAAACGCTCGGCTCCGCGCGCGGCAGCGGCTTCTTCGCGCAGGGTGCCGAAAAGCGGGCGGGCTAGGCCCTCAGAACCCCCAGGGCAGCCCCAGCAGATACCAGCCCACCAGGATCGCGGTCCAGATCGGCACCATCCACATCGTGTAGGGCAGCATGATCGCGATCACCGTGCCGACGCCCGCGTCCTTCACATATTGCTGGCAGAAGATCACCACGAGCGGGAAATAGCCCATCAGCGGCGTGATCACGTTCATCGGGCTGTCGGCCACCCGATAGGCGGCCAGCACCGTCGCCGGATCGCTCCCCAGCTGGATGAACAGCGGGATGAAGATCGGCGCGAAGATCGCCCATTTCGGAATCGCCCCGGGCATGATCACGTCCAGCAGCAGGATCGCGATTACGAAGCCGATCAGCAGTGTCACGGAACCCAGGTTCGCCGCGACCAGCATGTCGGCCATGTTCACCGCCAGCACGGTGGCGATGTTGGTGAAGCCGAAGAAGGCGAGGAACTGCGCGATCACCAGGAACAGGAACACCAGAGGCCCCATGTTGCGGAAGGTCTGGTCGATCATCCCGATCGCCTGCGAAGCCGAGTTCAGCGTCTTCGCCCCCACGCCATAGGCAATGCCCACGCCCAGGAAGATGATCGCCACCAGCACGATCAGGCCATGCATCAGCGGTGAGTTCGAGATCAGCGAACCGGTTTCGGGGTTGCGGAACACCGCCCCCTCGCCCCAGCTCAGCGCCACGATCGAGGCAAGGATCGCGACCAGCGTCCACCCGGCAAAGCGCAGCCCCCGCGCCTCGGCTTCCTCGCCCGGCCCCGCGTCCTTGGCATCCGCCTCGCTGGTTCCGGCCGCCGCCACCGGCCCGGCCTCGGCCGGATCATATTTGCCCAGGTGCGGCTCCACGAACTTCTCGGTGATCCAGGCGCACAGCGCCGACATGGCGACAAGGCTCACGATGGAAAACCACATGGTCGCCGTCAGATCCAGCGTGGTGCCGGGCTTCACCAGCGCAATGGCGTCGTTGGTGATTTCCGTCAGCGCGCCGTCCAGCGGCGTGATCAGCAGGTTCACCCCGAACACCGCCGAAACGCCCGCAAAGGCCGCCGCGATCCCCGCCAGCGGGTGGCGCCCCAGGCTCATGAAGGCCATCGCGCCCAGCGGGATCAGCACCACATAGCCCGCATCCGCCGCGATGGAGGACAGCCCGCCCAGCAGCACGATCACGAAGGTGATGAAGCGCGCCGGCGTCACCTTCACGATCTTGCGGATCAGCGCCGCGACAAGCCCCGTCTGCTCGGAAACGCCCACGCCGATCATGGCCACAAGGATCATGCCCGTGGCCGTGAAGGCCATGAAATTGTCGACCCAGCTCGTCAGCATGAAGCGCAGGCCTTCGGTGGAAAGCAGGCTCTTCACCTCCACCAGCCGCGTCGTCAGATTGCCGTCGGCATCGGTCGCCTCCAGCGTGACGGAAGATCCCAGCGCCGCCATGATGACCGATGCGACGATCACCACCCCGATCATCACCAGGAAGATCACGGCCGGGTGCGGAACCTTGTTCCCCACCTTCTCGATGCCATCCAGCATCCGGTCCATGAATCCGCGTTTCGCCGCCTCCGCCATGCCCCCAACCTCGCTGCACGCCGTCGCGGTTCATCCGCGCCCGCTTTGGCGGAACAGCACTCCTTTCCGGACTGGCTGTCAAGCGGCTCCAAAGGTTGATTTAACGGCTCCGTTGCCGCAGCGTGCCCGCACTGCAGGGAGACGGCCTTTGAGCGACATCACGATTGTATTCCTGATCATCCTGGGCGCCGTCATCCTGTTCGTGCAGAACCGGCTGCCCGTGGTGATCGTGGCGCTGGCCGTGCCCTTCTCCCTCTACATGTCCAACGTGCTCTCGCTGCAGGAGGTGTTTTCCGGCTTCGGCGATCCCACGATCATCTTCATCGCCTCGCTGTTCGTCGTCTCCGCCGGGCTGGAAGCCGCCGGCGTCACCGCCTGGGTCGGGCAGAAGCTGATCCAGTGGTCCGGAACCGACAGCCGCGCCCGCCTCCTCACCTTCATGATCCTGATCGTCGCGATCCTGACCGCGATGATCAGCGTGAACGGCGCGGTCGCCGCCCTGCTGCCGGTCGTCGTCGTCATGGCGATCCGCACCGGCACCAAGACATCCCAGCTCCTCATGCCGCTGGCCTTCGGGGCGCATTGCGGCTCGATGCTGGCGCTTTCGGGCACCCCCATCTCCGTCATCACCAACGATGCCCTCGCCGACGCGACAGGCGGGGAGACGTTCGCCTTCTTCGAATTCGCATGGGTGGGCGTGCCGCTGGTGATCGGCGGCATCCTCATCATGTATTTCCTCGGGCCAAGGCTGCTGCCCCACACCCAGGGCCCCTCGCTGCCGGGTGACTTTTCCCGCCACGCCAGCACGCTCAGCGAACAATATGCGCTGGAAGGCCGCTTCTTCCGCCTGAAGCTGCGCGCGGATTCCCCCCTTGTCGGCACCCACGCCCGCAACTTCGACCTGTCCGGCTATCCCGGCCTCAGGATCGTCCGCCTGAAGGATGCGGATGGCGCCCCGATGACCCAGGATCAGCCGCTGCTGCCGGGCCAGTCGCTCATGGTGTCCGGCGATCCGGCAACCGTCGCCGCCCTCGCACAGGACAAGGCCCTTGCCCTCATCGGCTCCGCCCGAACCGGAGAGGATGACATCGGCGACGGCCCCGCCATCACCGAGGCCTTCTTCAACCGCGCCTCGGGCCTTGCCGAAGTGATCGTCCCGCCGCGCTCCCGCCTCGTCGGCACCATGGCCTTCCCCGGCATGACGGCCGGCGATGGCGAACTCGTCGTGCTCGCCATTCACCGCGCGGGCGAAGCGCTGCCGCCCGGCGCGCAGAAGCTGGCCGCGGGCGATACGATGCTGGTGCAGGGCGGCTGGGCCGCGCTGGATCGTCACCTGGCCGATCCCGCCGTGCTGGTGGTGGACAGCCCGGCCGTGGTGCGCAAGCAGGCCGTTCCCATGGGCCTCGGCGCAAAGGCCGCGATCCTCATCCTGATCGCCATGGTGGCGATGCTCGCCTTCGATCTGGTGCAGCCTGCCATCGCCGGCCTGATCGCGGCCGCCGCCGTGATCCTCACCGGCCTCTTGAAGGTGGAGGAAGCCTATCGCGCCATCAACTGGACGACGATCATCCTGGTGGGCGCGATGATGCCGCTCTCCACCGCCATGTTCCAGACCGGCGCGGCCCAGCTGCTGGCGGATAACCTGATCAAGGTGCTGGGCGACGCCGGCCCGACGGCGCTTCTCGTCGGCCTGTTCATCATCTCCGCGATCCTGGGGCAGGTGATCTCCAACACGGCGACGGCCCTCATCGTCATCCCCATCGCCGTTCTGGCGGCCAAGGGGCTGGGCGTGAACGTGACCCCGGTTCTGATGAGCGTGAACGTCGCCTGCGCGGCCGCCTTCCTCACGCCCATCGCCACGCCGGTGAACCTGATGGTGATGGGGCCTGCGGGCTACAAGTTCACCGATTACTGGAAGCTGGGCGGCGTGATGATGCTGCTGTTCTTCGTGGTGGCGGTATTCTGGGTGCCGGTCGTCTGGCCCTTCTAGGGCCAGCGGCGGCCGCAATTAACGCGCAGCGTTGACTTGCGGACTCGCCAGAGACCCGGCCGGCGGAATCGGCGATCTCTCTCGCCGATCCGTCCGACGAGTCCGGCTTGGCCGGACCCTTTCTTCCCTTTTGACTTCCCCCCAGCCGGACTCGTGCGGCCAGGCCGCGCGGCCGGCCCTCACCGCACCTTGGCGATCTTCAACCCATCTTCCCGCGCCTTGTCCTG
>NZ_JAYRCW010000013.1:0-38386 GCF_041909755.1 Sandaracinobacter sp. | reverse complement strand
CATCGGCGATCCGCTCAAGCCGCCGCGCCGCCTGCCGCAGCTGGCCCAGCGCGCCGTCGGCGGCGGAAACCAGCGCATCCACCGAATCCAGCGCATCGGCCAGCCGCGCGCCCTTCTGCATGTTGCCCCGCGCCTCGGCGAGTTCAGCCTCCTCGCCGGGCACCGGCTTCAGCGCCTGCAACTCCCCCGCCGCATGAGCCAGCCAGTCCCGGTCGCGCGCGTCCTTTTCCGCGGCCGCCTCGGCGGCCTCGCGCGCATCCTGCGCCGCGCGCCAGCGCGCATGGGCGGCGGCAACCTCCGCCAGCGCCGCCGGATGCCCGGCAAAGCCGTCCAGCAGGTCCATGTGCCCGCGCGGGTTCAGCAGGCCGCGCTCGTCATGCTGGCCGTGGATTTCCACCAGCAGCTGCCCCAGTTGCCGCAACAGCGTCGCGGAAACGGCCACGTCGTTCACATGCGCCCGGCTGCCGCCATCGGCCTTCAGCGTCCGGCGCAGCACGATCTGGCCCGGCTCGTCGCACTCGATGCCATTGTCGGCCAGCAGCTGCGCGGCGGCATGGCCGGGCGCCACGTCAAAGCTGGCGGTGGCGATCGCCTGCGCCGCGCCCTTGCGCACCATCGCGGCATCGGCCCGCTCGCCCAGCGCAAGTCCCAGCCCGTCCAGCAGGATGGATTTTCCCGCGCCCGTCTCTCCGGTCAGAACGGTCAGGCCGGGCTCCAGATCGAGCGCCACACGCTCGATCAGCACCAGATCCCTGATCGCAAGCCCCCGAAGCAAGGGGCCCGTCAGGCGCCGCCGGTGGCGGCCGCCGCGGCCGGCGCGCTTCCGCCCACGGTCGCGTTCGGCGCATGGTGCCGCATCAGGGCATAGGCCCGCTCATACCATTTCGAGCCGGGGTAGTTGGCCGACAGCACCGCCGCATTGCGCAGCGCCTCGTCCTGCAGGCCCAGCGCAAGGTTTGCCTCCACCAGCCGGAACAGCGCCTCGGGCACATGGCTCGTCGTCTGATACTGGTCGATCACATTGCGATAGCGGATGGCGGCGGCGATCCACTGGCGGTTGCGGGCATAGAAGCGCCCGATGTCCAGCTCCTTGCCGGCCAGATGGTCGTTCACAAGGTCGATCTTCAGCCGCGCGTCGGCCGCATAGCGGCTGTCCGGATAGCGCCGCACCAGTTCCTGCAGCGTGGTCAGCGCCTGCTGCGTGATCTTCTGGTCCCGCGCCACATCGGCGATCTGCTCGTAGTAGCTCAGCGCGATGATGTAATAGGCATAGGGCGCATCGCGGTTGCCGGGGTGCAGGCTCAGGAAGCGCTGCGAGGTGCTGATCGCCTCGGGATACTGGCGCGAGGCATAGTTGGCGAAGGCCGACATCAGCTGCGCGCGCCGTGCCCACACCGAATAGGGGTGCTGCCGCTCCACCTCGTCGAACATCAGCGCGGCCAGCTTGTAGTCGCCCTTTTCCAGCGTGTCCCGCGCGATGGAATACAGGGTCTCCACGTCGCGGGCGACATAGGCCTGGTCTTCCTTCGGCTTGTTGCGGTTGCGGGCGCAGCCCGCCGTCAGCGCCAGCGAAAGGGCCAGAACAGACGCGGCGACCACGCGGCCGGTGGGGAAAGCCCGGCTGGCCGGAACGGAGCGGAAAGTCATGGGCCCGCGTCTTACCGGCGGAAACGGCAGGCCACAAGCGGGCTCCAGCACGCCCCGTCGCATTGATGTCCCGGGTGCCGCCACAGCAGCAGGCCCTGCGCTGCCCATGGCCCCTCCGGCAGCGCGGGCGGCGGCGGCGCCCCGCGCGACAGGCTGATGTGCAAAAGGGGCCGCCCCATGTCGGGGGCCGCCAGCAGCCCGCGCCAGCGGTCCGCCAGGTCGTCGCGCATCGCCGCAAGCGCCTCGCCCATGGCGGGCGCCATCCACAGCCCGTCCCGGCAGCGCGGCGGGCCCAGCCGGAACAGCGGCGCCCCGCCGGCCGCCATCGCCCGCATGTCCCGCTCGATCGGCTGCAGCTGGGAAGCGGGCAGGTGGCGGAACAGCCCCAGGTGGGCGGGCGCCCGCGCGGCCGCGTCCGGCGCCAGCCGCCCCCGGATCACGTCGGCTGCGCGCTGCAACGCGTCGGGCAGCGCCAGCGTCAGCATCAGCGGGCCCTCCGCCGCCGCTGCGGCGGGCCGATCCCAGCCCGCTGGCCAAAGCCCGGCCATGCCGCTAACAGGTGGCCCGATTGCCGCCGCGCTGCCGGCAGGCCGATGCTTCAAGAAGGTTGTTCATGCTCCAGTTCCTGCGCAAGTCGGTCACTTCCTGGGTCGGGATCCTCATTCTCGTCCTCGTGCTCGGGGCGGTCGTCATCACCCTGTTCCAGGGCCAGTCCCCCGGCGCGGGCGGCAGCGGCAATGGCGGCAAGGTGCTGGCGACGGTCGGCGATTCCCCGGTCACCGAAGCCGATTACCTGCGCCTTGTCGATCGCGCCGTCGCGCGCGAACGTCAGCGCACGCCCGCCATCACCAACCCCGATTTCCTGCGCGGCGGCGGCGGCGAGATGGTGCTGCAACAGCTCATCTCCGGCAAGGCCATGCAGCAGTTCGCGGGCGAACATGGCCTCGCCATCTCGCGCCGCATGATCGACGGCGAAATCGCCAGCGTCGCCGCCTTCCAGGTGAACGGCAAGTTCGACGAGGCGACCTTCCGCCGCCTGCTGCAGGAACAGCGCCTCACCGAAGAGGAACTCAGGGAGTCCGTTGAGCAGGATCTGCTGCGCCGCCAGCTGCTGCAACCTGTCGTCACCGGCACAACGGTTCCGCGCGGCATGGCCGAACCCTATGCAGCGCTCCTCCTCGAAGTGCGGCGCGGCTCCATCCTGCCGATCCCGTCCGCCGCCATGGCCGATCCCGGCAAGCCGACGGATCAGCAGCTTCAGGCCTTCCATGCCGAGAACAAGGCCGCCTACACGCTGCCGGAACGGCGCGCCTTCCGCTTTGCCGAAATCGATCCGACCAGCCTGTTCGAAAAGGCACGGCCCACGGCGGATCAGGTCCGCAAATATTATGACGAGAACCAGCAGGAATTCGGCGGCGTCGAGCAGCGCGAAGTCCGCCAGGTGGTGCTGCGCGACGAAGCCGCGGCAAAGGCCCTCGTCGCTGCCGTGCGCGGCGGCAAGCCCTTCCTCGAGGCCGCCGCCGCCGAAGGCTTCGCCGATGTGGACACCGTGCTTGGCATCCAGAGCGCGGACGATCTCGCGAAGTCGGTGAACCCGGCCGTCTCGAAGGCCGCCTTCGCGCTGAAGCCCGGCGCCGTTTCCGATCCCGTGCAGTCGCCGCTCGGCTGGCATGTGCTCGCGGTGGACAAGGTCGTCCCGGCGGCTGCCCGCCCCTTCGCCGCCGTCAGCGCGGAAATCGAAAAGAAGCTCGCAGACGAAAAGTCCGCCGATCTCCTCTCCGAAACCATCGCCAAGGCGGAAGACCGGCTGCAGGGCGGCGAATCGCTGGGCGATGTCGCAAAGTCGCTGGGCGCCGCGGTGCAGACGGCCCCTGCGCTCGCGGCGGACGGCCGGCTGTTCGATGCCGATTACCGCGTCACCCGCGTGGAACAGCCGCTGCTCGCCAACGCCTTCGATGCCGATCCGGCCGAAGGCCCGCAGGTGGTGGAACTGGATGGCGGCCGCTACGCCCTCATCGAAGTGACGGACGTGCTGGCGCCCGAAACCGTCCCGCTCGAAAAGATCCGCGCCGACGTGGAGATGGCCTGGGCCATCAAGGCCCGCTCCGACGCCGCAAAGGCGGAGGCGGACCGCATCGCCGCTGCCGTCAGCAAGGGCCAGACGCTGGCCGAGGCGACCGCCGGCAAGGCGCTGCCGGCCGCCCAGCCGCTGTCGGTCCGCCGCCTCGAACTCACCCAGATGGCGCAGCAGGGCCAGCAGGTGCCGCCGCCCGTCGTGATGCTGCTCAGCACGCCCAAGGGCCAGGCCCGCGTGCTCGCGGCGCCGGGCGGTCAGGGCTGGTTCGTGGTCAAGGTGGACGACATCGTCCCCGGCAACCTCGCCGAGGCGCCCCAGCTCGTCGACGCCGTGCGCCAGAGCCTGATCCGCGAAGCCGGCGGCGAAATGGCCGAAAGCTTCGTGCGCACCATCGAGCGCGACGCCGGGGTTCGCCGCAACCCCGATGCGATCAAGCAGGTGAACCAGCGCCTCACGGGCGCGACCGCCGAATAACGGCGATGGCAGGCGCGCAGGACCGGTCAGAGGCGCTCGCACGCCTGGGGGCGGGGCAGCACGCCTGCCGCCATCTCGTGCTGGAAGCCGATACCGAAACCCCCGTTTCGGCCTGGCTGAAGCTGGGGCAGGAAGGCCGGGGCGATTTCCTGCTGGAATCGGTGGAAGGCGGCCGCACGCGCGGCCGCTATTCGCTGATCGGCCTCGATCCCGATCTCGCCTTCCGCGCGCAGGGCCACCGGGCCGAATCCAACCGCAGCTGGCGCACGGATCGCGCCGCCTTCCAGCCCGAAGCCGCACCGACGCTGGATGCCCTGCGCGCCCTCGTCGCCTCCATCCGCATGGAGGTGCCCGAAGGCCTGCCGCCCGCGCTCCCCTTCCTCGTCGGCTATTTCGGCTATGAAACGGCGGCCCTCGTCGAAAAGCTGCCCGTCCCCGCGACGGATCCGCTGGGCGTGCCGGACATGGTCTTCGTCCGCCCCGGCCTGCTGCTCGTGTTCGACCGCCTCGCGGACACCCTCACCCTGATCGCCCCCATCTATGCCGACGGCGTGGCCGATCCCGAACAGGCCGTCACCCAGGCCGACGACAGGCTGCAGGCCGCCGCCGCCCGCCTCACCCGCCCGCTGCCGCCGCGCAGCGCAACCCCGCCCCTGCCCGATTTCGCCGCGCCCGCCCCGGCCCTCGCGCCGGGCCGCTACCGCGACATGGTCGCCGCCGCGAAGGCGTATATCGCCGCCGGAGACATCTTCCAGGTCGTGCTGGCCCAGCGCTTCTCGCTGCCCTTCCCGCTGCCGCCCTTTCAGCTCTATCGCGCGCTCCGCCGCGTGAACCCCTCGCCCTTCCTCTATCACCTCGATCTCCCCGGCTTCGCCGTCATCGGCTCCAGCCCGGAAATCCTCGTCCGCGCCCGCGACGGAGACGTGACGATCCGCCCCATCGCCGGCACAAGGCCAAGGGGCGCGACAGAGGCTGAGGACGAGGCCAACCGCCAGTCGCTGCTGGCCGATCCCAAGGAACTGGCCGAACATCTGATGCTGCTCGATCTCGGCCGCAACGATGTCGGCCGCGTCGCGCAGGCCGGCAGCGTGAAGGTCACCGAACGCTTCACCATCGAACGCTACAGCCATGTGATGCACATCGTCTCCAACGTCGTCGGCCGGCAACGGCCCGGAACGGACGCGATCGACGCGCTGCTCGCGGGCTTCCCGGCCGGCACCGTCTCGGGCGCGCCCAAGGTGCGGGCGATGCAGATCATCGCCGAACTCGAATCGGAAAAGCGCGGCCCCTATGCGGGCGGCGTCGGCTATTTCGCGCCCGACGGCGGGATGGACAGCTGCATCATCCTGCGCACGGCCGTCGTGAAGGATGGCGTCATGCACGTCACCGCAGGCGCGGGCATCGTCGCCGATTCCGATCCGGCCGCCGAACAGCGGGAGTGCGAAGCGAAGGCCGGCGCGCTGATGGCCGCCGCCCGCGCCGCGCTTGCGGCGGCCGCCGAACCCGGCTTCGGCCAATAGGGCGGCTTTCGCCCCCTCCCCAAAATCCGTCTTTGTGCAGCCGCCCCGCCGCGCCTAGATAGGCGCCATGGCGGCACGTCCTCTCATCGACGGCTTCGGGCGGCGCATTTCCTATGTGCGCCTTTCGGTGACGGACAGGTGCGATTTCCGCTGCACCTATTGCATGCCGCTCGCCATGGAATTCCTGCCCCGCGCCGAAATCCTCTCGCTGGAAGAACTCGATCAGGTCGCCTCCGCCTTCGTGGCGCGCGGCGTCACCCGCATCCGCCTCACCGGCGGCGAACCGCTGGTCCGCAAGGGAATGATGGGCCTCGTCGAACGGCTGTCGCGCCATCTCGGCGCAGACGGCGGCCTTCAGGAACTCACCCTCACCACCAACGGCAGCCAGCTCGCCCGTTTCGCCGGGCCGCTGGCCGCATCCGGCGTCCGCCGCATCAACGTCAGCCTCGACACGCGCGACGCCGGCCGCTTCCGCCACATCACCCGCACCGGCGATCTCGCCCCCGTGCTTGAGGGGATCTCCGCCGCGCGCGATGCGGGCCTCAAGGTGAAGATCAACATGGTCGCACTGAAGGGCCTGAACGAGGACGAGATCATCCCCATGGCCCGCTGGTGCGCGGAACAGGGGCATGATCTCACCTTCATCGAAACCATGCCGCTCGGCCTGGTCGAGGAGGATCGCACCGATCGCTACCTCCCCCTCACCGAAGTCCGCCGCGCGCTGGAAGGGGCGTTCACCCTTGTCGACAGCCAGGAACGCACCGGCGGCCCGGCCCGCTATGTCCGCGTTGCCGAAACCGGCCAGAAGCTGGGGTTCATCACCCCCCTCACCCACAATTTCTGCGAAGGCTGCAACCGCGTGCGCGTCACCGCCACCGGCACGCTCTTCCTCTGCCTCGGCCAGGAAGACAGGCTCGAACTCCGCGACATCCTGCGCCACGAAGGCCCCGCCGCGCTGGACGCCGCGCTGGACCGCGCCATGCGGCTGAAGCCGAAGGGCCATGATTTCGTGATCGACCGCCGGGATGCCGCCCCGGCCGTGCCCCGCCACATGTCGATGACGGGCGGCTGAGGTCCATGCGCGGGGAAAACAGCCTGTGGGTGCATGCCGCGCCCAAGCTGGGCCTGCTGGTGTCCAACACCCCGCAGGCAGAGGACGCCGCGCGCGAACTGCGCGCCGCGCACCGCTTCGTCGGCGTGCCGGAATCGGATGCAGTGGTCGTCGTCGGCGGAGACGGCTTCATGCTGTCCGTTCTCCACCGGGTGCTCACCGCCGAAAGGCCAAAGCCCGTGTTCGGCATGAACCGGGGCACGGTGGGCTTCCTGATGAACGATTACCGCGCCGGCGATCTGGAAGAGCGCGTCCGCCGCGCCACCAGCTTCTTCCTCTCCCCCCTCACCATGGAGGCGACGACGAACGGCGGCGAAACCATCGTCTCCCCCGCCATCAACGAAGTGTCGCTGCTGCGCGAAACCCGCCAGGCCGCCAAGATCGAGATCGCGATCGACGGCAAGGTCCGGCTGGAGGAACTCTCCTGCGATGGCGCGCTCGTCTCCACCCCCGCCGGCTCCACCGCCTACAATCTCTCGGCGGGCGGCCCGATCCTCCCGCTCGATGCCGATCTGCTCGCGCTCACCGCGCTCAGCCCGTTCCGCCCCCGCCGCTGGAAGGGGGCGCTGGTGAAGAACAATTCCACCATCGAATTCCGCATCCTCGAATCCGAACGCCGGCCCGTCTCGGCCGTCGCCGATCAGGTGGAGGTGCGCGATGTCGCCCATGTAAAGATCAAGTCCGATCTCACGCGCCGGCTCGAACTGCTGTTCGATCCCGATTACGCGCTGGACGACCGGATCCTGATGGAACAGTTCATAAGCTGAATAACGGGGAGAAGATGATGGTCTATGTCAGGGAAGATGTGCAGCAGCTGCTCGGCATGATGGCAGCTGTCGGCGGGCCACAGATGAACGAGGTGGATCCTGAAACCGCCCGCGCCATGTATGTGCAGATGGGCTCCATCGGCGAACGGCCGGTGCCCGAAGGCGTCACCCTTGCCGACATCGAGATTCCCGGTCCCGCAGGCCCCCTGAAGGGCCGCACCTATCGCCCCGCCAACGCCGCGGCAGACGGCACCACCATCGTCTTCTACCATGGCGGCGGCTGGGTCATCGGCGATCTGGAAACCCACAACAGCCTGGTTGCGGAAATCGCGAAGCTCACCGGCTTCAACGCCGTCGCGGTCGATTACCGCCTCGCCCCCGAAGCGCCCTGGCCCGCCGCCGTCGATGATGCGCTGGCCGCGGCCCGCTGGGTCGCCACGGAGCCCGCTGCGCTCGGCTTCAAGGTGTCACGCCTCATCTTCTGCGGCGATTCGGCAGGCGGCAACCTGTCTGCCATCGCGGCCCGCGCCATCCGCACGGAATTCCCCGTCGCCGCCCAGTGGCTGATCTATCCCGGCGTCGACATGACGAACGCCGAAGGATCGATGCAGGATTATGCCGAAGGCTATCTCCTGACGGCCGCCGGCATGGCCTGGTTCGGCGCCCATTACGCGGCCGATGTCACCCACCCCCACGCCTCGCCCATCCTGTCCGACGATTGGGAAAAACTGCCCCCCGCCCTGGTCTTCACCTGCGGCCTCGATCCGCTGCGCGATCAGGGCCGCGCCTATGCGGGCAAGCTGATCGCCACCGGCAACCGGGTGATCTTCCGCGAAGCCGCCGGCCAGGTGCATGGCTCCGCCCAGCTTCGGCAGGCGATCCCCTCGGCGCAGGCCGATCTCGAAGGCCAGGCGGCCGATCTGAAGGCCCTGCTGGCGTGAACCGCGAAGCGCTGCCCTACCGCCCCGGCGTCGGCATCATGCTGGTGAACCCGGCGAACCGCGTGTTCGTGGGGCAGCGCTTCGATTCCACCGTGGAAGCCTGGCAGATGCCGCAGGGCGGCATCGATCCGGGCGAGGATCCCTACGCGGCGGCGCTCCGCGAACTGGAAGAGGAAACCGGCGTCCTCGCCGCCCTCACCAGCCCCATCGCCGAAACGGCGGACTGGCTGGATTATGATCTGCCCGACGAACTGCTGGGCCGCATCTGGAAGGGCCGCTACCGGGGCCAGCGGCAGAAATGGTACGCCCTGCGCTTCCACGGCACCGACGCCGACGTGAACCTGCTCGCCCACGAAGCTGGCGGCCATGCCGAATTCAAGGCCTGGCAATGGGCCGCCATCGACCAGCTCGCAGACCTCATCGTCCCCTTCAAGCGCGACCTCTACAGCCGCATCGTCGCCGAACTGGGGCCGAAGCTTCCCGCCTAGATCAGCCCCGCCAGCGGGCTCGACGGATCGGCATAGCGGCGCACCGGCATCCGCCCGGCCAGATAGGCGTCGCGCCCGGCCTCCACCGCCGCCTTCATCGCGCGGGCCATCCGCACCGGATCCTTCGCCTCGGCGATGGCGGTGTTCATCAGCACGCCGTCGCAGCCCAGCTCCATCGCGATGGCGGCGTCGCTCGCCGTGCCCACGCCCGCATCCACCAGCACCGGCACGCGGGCCTGCTCCACGATCAGCCGGATGTTCACCCGGTTCTGGATGCCAAGGCCCGATCCGATCGGCGCGCCCAGCGGCATGATGGCGGCCGCCCCCGCATCCTCCAGCCGCCGCGCCACCACCGGATCGTCAGAGGTATAGACCATCACGTCGAACCCCTCCTTCACCAGCACTTGCGTCGCCTTGATGGTCTCGATGACGTCGGGAAACAGCGTTTTCTGATCCGCCAGCACTTCCAGCTTCACCAGGGTCCAGCCCCCAGCCTCCCGCGCCAGCCGCAGGGTGCGAAGCGCATCGTCCGCCGTGAAGCAGCCCGCCGTATTGGGCAGATAGGTGAAGCGGTCGGGCTTCACGAAATCGGTCAGCAGCGGCTGGGATCTGTCCGTCAGGTTCACCCGCCGCACGGCGACCGTCACGATCTCCGCACCCGCGGCTTCGGCGGCCGCCGCATTCTGCGCATAGTCCCGGTATTTGCCGGTGCCCACGATCAGCCGGGACCGGAACGTCCGCCCGGCGACGGTCCAGCTGTCATCCGGCCCGCCATCCATTCCCCCGCCAACGAAATGCACGATTTCCACCTCGTCCCCTTCGGCCAGCACCACATCGGCCCATGCGCTCATCGGCACGATCTCGCGGTTGCGCTCCACCGCCACCCGCCCCTTCGTCAGCGCCAGCAGGCCCACAAGCGCCTCGACAGTGCTGCCTTCGGCCAGTTCGCGCGGTTCGCCGTTCAACCTGATGGAGATTTTCATGCGCGTCTCTATAAAGCTCCCCTGCAAAGGCTCAACCGGAAGGCGCGAACTTGTCCAATCTCGTGATGGTGCTGAACGGCCCCAACCTCAACCTGCTCGGCACGCGCGAACCCGAAGTCTATGGCGCGACAACGCTGGACGACATCGCCGCCATGCTCACCGAACAGGGCGACAGGCTCGGCCTGATGATCGATCTGCGCCAGTCCAACCATGAAGGCCATCTGATCGATTGGCTGCACGAGGCCGGCGCGCGCGGCGCCGTCGCGGTGATCCTGAACGCAGGCGCCTACACCCACACCTCGGTTGCCCTGCGCGACGCCATCAAGTCGATCCGCGTGCCCGTCATCGAAGTTCATCTGTCGAACCCCGCCGCGCGGGAAAGATTCCGCCATCACAGCCACATATCCCCGGTCGCGGCCGGCGTGATCCAGGGCTTCGGGGCCAGGGGCTATGCGCTTGCGCTGGACGCGGCGGCCGCAATGCGGCAAGGCTCCGCCTAACCAACATTTACCTTGAGGATGTGAAGAATGGCTGCTGCCAAGGGCGCCGAACCCGCTGACAAGATGCGCGTCGAGATCGATCTGGTGAAGCAACTCGCCAGCCTGCTCGATGAAACCAACCTCACCGAAATCGAAGTCCATGATGGCGATCGCGCGATCCGCGTGGCGCGCGGCGCCGCCGCCCCCATGGCCGTCGCCGCCGCGCCTGCGCCCGCCGCCGCAGCGCCTGCCGCCCCGGCGGCCGCTCCGGCATCGGCCGCCGCCGAACATCCGGGCGCCGTGCGCTCGCCGATGGTGGGCACCGCCTATCTCGCCCCCGAACCGGGCGCCCCCGATTATGTCACCGTCGGCAAGGCGGTGAAGGAAGGCGAAACGCTCCTCATCGTCGAGGCGATGAAGGTCATGAACCCGATCACCGCCCACAAGGCCGGCGTGGTCAAGGCGATCCTCATCGCCAACGAACAGCCGGTCGAATACGACCAGCCGCTCGTCATCATCGAATAAGACGCAGGGCCCCGCCATGTTCCGCAAGATCCTGATCGCCAACCGGGGCGAGATCGCGCTGCGCGTGCTGCGCGCCGCGCGCGAAATGGGCATCAAGACGGTCGCCGTCCACTCCACGGCAGACGCCAGTGCCATGCACGTCCGCCTCGCGGACGAAGCCATCTGCATCGGGCCGCCCTCCGCGTCCGACAGTTATCTGAACATCCCCAACATCATCGCGGCCGCCGAAATCGCGCAGGCCGATGCCATCCACCCCGGCTATGGCTTCCTCTCCGAAAACGCCCGCTTCGCGGAAATCGTCGAGGAACATCGCATCACCTGGATCGGCCCCACGCCCGATCATATCCGCACCATGGGCGACAAGGTGGAAGCCAAGCGCACCGCAGGCGCGCTCGGCCTGCCGCTCGTCCCCGGCTCCGACGGCGCAGTGGAATCGGTGGAGGACGCCCGCAAGGTGGCCGAGGAATTCGGCTATCCCGTGCTGGTGAAGGCCGCCGCCGGCGGCGGCGGGCGCGGCATGAAGGTCGTCGAGAATGACGCCATGCTGGAAGGCGCCTTCCGCCAGGCCCGGGCAGAGGCGAAGGCCGCCTTCGGCCACGACGCCGTCTATATCGAAAAATATCTGAAGAACCCCCGCCACATCGAATTCCAGGTGTTCGGGGATGGCAAGGGCAACGCGATCCACCTTGGCGAACGCGATTGCTCCCTGCAGCGCCGCCACCAGAAGGTGCTGGAGGAAGCACCCTCCCCCGTGCTCTCCGCCGCCGAACGCGAACGCATGGGCACGATCTGCGCCAGGGCCATGGCCGACATGAAGTACCGTGGTGCCGGCACCATTGAATTCCTCTGGGAAAACAATGAATTCTATTTCATCGAGATGAACACCCGCCTGCAGGTGGAACATCCCGTCACGGAACTGCTGACGGGCATGGATCTGGTGAAGGAACAGATCAATGTCGCCGCCGGCCTGCCGCTCTCGCGCACGCAGGATCAGGTCCGCCTGAAGGGCCACGCCATCGAAGTGCGGATCAACGCGGAAGACCCGCAGACGTTTGCGCCCTCGCCCGGCCTCGTCAGCGAATTCCACGCGGCCGGCGGCCCCGGCGTCCGCATCGATTCCGCGCTCTACAGCGGCTATCGCGTGCCCCCCACCTACGACAGCCTCGTCGCCAAGCTGATCGTCCACGACGACAGCCGCGAACAGGCCATCGCCCGGCTGAAGCGCGCGCTGGAGGAAATGGTGGTGGGCGGCATCAAGTCCACCATTCCGCTGCACCAGCGGCTGATGGACGAACCGGATTTCCGCTCCGGCGACTACAGTATCAAATGGCTGGAAGCCCTGCTCGCGAAAAAGGGCTGAGGGCGAACGCCCGCGCGGCTCCGGCCTGCGCGGGCATCCCCCCGTTTCCGATCATTTTCCGGGCGATGCCACAAGCCCCGGACGGGTTTCGCCCATGTGCGCAGGCGAACAGCAGATATTCTGTCAGCTGCCTTCGCAACGCCACAGTTTTCGCCTATGGGGGAGGCTTCCGCGCACCGGCCACTCGCGGCCGCGCGCCATTTTTCCGACGGACAGCCTCTTGAGTTTCCCCACCCTCCCCCTCCTCGCCGAGGCGCTTGCCGCCCGTGGTTACACCCAGCCCACCGCCGTTCAGGCCGCCGTGCTTGAACCCGGCACGGAAGGCCGTGACCTCATCGTCTCCGCGCAGACCGGCTCCGGGAAAACCGTCGCCTTCGGCCTCGCCATCGCCCCGCAACTCATCGACGAGGCGGGCAAGGCCCGCCACGCCTTCGCGCCGCTCGCCCTTGCCATTGCCCCCACGCGCGAACTCGCGCTCCAGGTCAGCCGGGAACTGGAATGGCTGTTCGCGGGCGCCCAGCTCCGCGTCGTCACCTGCGTCGGCGGGATGGACGCCGCGCGCGAACGCCGCGCACTCGCCGGCGGCGCGCATGTCGTGGTCGGCACGCCGGGCCGCCTGCGCGACCATCTCGAACGCGGCGCGCTCGATCTCGGCAGCCTCTCCGTCGCCATCCTCGATGAAGCGGATGAAATGCTCGACATGGGCTTCCGCGAGGATCTCGAGGAAATCCTCGACGCCACGCCCGAAGGCCGCCGCACGCTGCTGTTTTCCGCCACCATGCCGCGCCCGATCGTCGCGCTGGCAAAGCGCTACCAGCGCGACGCCCTCACCATCTCGACCGTGGGTGAAGACCGCGGCCATGGCGACATCAGCTACCAGGCCGTCACCGTCGCCCCATCCGACATCGAACATGCGGTCGTGAACCTGCTTCGCTACCACGAGGCTGAAACCGCGATCCTGTTCGCCGCCACGCGCGAAAATGTCCGCCGCCTGCACGCCAGCCTCAGCGAACGCGGCTTCGACGCCGTGATGCTGTCGGGCGAAAGCAGCCAGTCGGAACGCAACCAGGCGCTCCAGGCCCTGCGCGACCGGCGCGCCCGCGTCTGCGTCGCCACCGATGTCGCCGCGCGCGGCATCGATCTGCCCGGCCTCAGCCTCGTCATCCATGTGGAAATCCCGCGCGACGCCGAAACGCTGCAGCACCGCTCCGGCCGCACCGGCCGCGCCGGCTCGAAGGGCACCGCGATCCTGCTGGTGCCCTATCCCCGCCGCCGCCGGGTGGAAGGGCTGCTCCGCGACGCCCGCATCACCGCCGAATGGCGCCGCCCGCCCACGGCCGAGGAAATCCACGCCAGGGACCGCGCCCGCCTGCTCCAGGATCTGCTGCAACCGGTGGAGCCGGACGAGGGAGACGCCGCACTCGTGACCGAGCTGCTGGCCCAGCGCACCCCGGAACAGCTCGCCGCCCTGCTGCTGAA
The DNA here is from genome assembly GCF_041909755.1 of Sandaracinobacter sp. Taxonomy (NCBI): domain Bacteria; kingdom Pseudomonadati; phylum Pseudomonadota; class Alphaproteobacteria; order Sphingomonadales; family Sphingosinicellaceae; genus Sandaracinobacter; species Sandaracinobacter sp. Next base: position 24,535 of record NZ_JAYRCW010000013.1, on the reverse strand, counting down.
GGCGAGCCGCGCCAAACTGCCCGCCCCGGAAGACATGCTGGACGGCGACAAGCCCGAAGCCGCCCGCACGAAGGATCATCGCCCCGGCTTCGACGATGTCGTCTGGTTCCGCATGAACATCGGCCGCCGCCAGAACGCCGACCCGCGCTGGATCCTGCCGCTGCTCTGCCGGCGCGGCCACCTCACCCGATCCGAAGTGGGCGCGATCCGCATCCAGGCCGCCGAAACGCATTTCGCCATCCCGCGCGCCAGCGCTGCCCGGTTCGCCGCCGCCGTCCGCCGCACCGCGCAGGCCGGCGCCGATGATGAAGCCGGCGTGCTGTTCGAACAGATCGACCGGGGGGCCGCCCACACCCCTGCGCCCGCGAACGACGGCGCCCCGCCGGCGCGCAAGGTTCACGCCGCAAAGCCATGGAAGGACAAGCCCGGCAAGGGCGGCGGCCATGCAGGCGGCCATCCCGCAGGCCGCCCCGGCGCGGCGAAGCGCAAGGGCTGAACCCCGGCGCCCGTCGCGCGGCTCAGCCGGCCGGGCGCCGCTGTGCGGTCACGTCGCGCGCGCCCACCGGCTCGCCGCACTCGGAACAGGTAAGGACGCTGCGGAACGGATGCCCGCAGGCCTTGTGCAGGTGGCGCACGGGCGGCCCTTCCGCGCCGGCATACCATTCATCGCCCCAATGGATCAGCGCCAGCAGCGCCGGAAACAGCCCCAGGCCCTTCTCCGTCAGCCGATATTCCTGGCGAAGCGGACGCTCCTGATAGGCGCGCCGTTCCAGGATTCCGGCCGCCACCAGCCCCTCCAGCCGCTCGGTCAGCGATCGGCGGCTGATCTTCAGGCTGCGCTCGAAGTCCTCGAACCGCCGCACCTTCAGGAAGGCATCGCGCAGGATCAGCAGCGTCCAGCGATCCCCCACGGCAGACAGCGCGCGGGCCAGCGAACAATTCTCCGATCCCAGCTCAGTCCACTTCATCGCACCCATCCCGATTGACAGCGCCCCGACTCTGCCAATATCAGTTCCAAAAGTAAACTGACTTCGGGGAGACTCGGCCATGGCACCGCAACGCAGCGTCGCCGTCGTCGGCGCAGGCGATTTCATCGGCGCCGCCATCTGCCGCCGCTTCGCGGCCGAGGGGTTCCATGTCCATGGTGGCCGCCGCCAGGGCGAAAAGCTCGGCCCGCTCGCAGACGAGATCGCCGCGTCCGGCGGCCGCTTCACCGGCCACACGCTCGATGCCCGGAACGAGGATTCAGTCACGGCCTTCCTCAATGCCGCCAACGCTACGGCCCCGCTCGAAGCGGTGATTTTCAACATCGGCGCGAACGTCAATTTCCCGCTGCTCGAAACCACCGAACGGGTATTCCGCAAGGTGTGGGAAATGGCCTGTTACGCGGGCTTCCTCACCGGCCGCGAAGCCGCCCGCCACCTGATCGCGAACGGCGGCGGTTCCATCTTCTTCACCGGCGCCACCGCCTCCACCCGCGGCGGCAAGGGCTATGCGGCCTTCGCCTCGGCAAAGGCGGGCCTTCGGCTCCTCGCCCAGTCCATGGCGCGCGAACTGGGGCCGCAGAACATCCACGTCGCCCATCTGGTGATCGATGCCGGGGTCGATACGGATTTCGTCCGCCAGCGCTATGCCGAACGCGGCATCACCGAAATTCCCGAAGGCGCGCTGATGAACCCGGCCTCCATCGCGGAAACCTACTGGCAGCTGCACCGCCAGCCGCGCGACGCCTGGACCCACGAACTCGATCTGCGCCCCCATGGCGAAACCTGGTGAGGAGAAGCCCTGTGACCGTCACCTTCTGGTATGATTTCGGCAGTCCCAACGCCTGGTTCGCCCATCATGTGATTCCCGGCATCGAAGCGCGCACAGGCGCCCGCTTCACCTATGTGCCGGTGCTGCTGGGCGGCATCTTCAAGGCAACGGGAAATCAGGCGCCGTTCGCCGCCTTTTCCGGCGTCCCGGCGAAGCTCGCCTACATGAACCATGAAATGGCCCGCTTCATGCGCCGCCACGGCCTGCAACGCTTCACCATGAACCCGCATTTCCCGCTGAACACGCTCGCCCTGATGCGCGGCGCCGTCGCGGCAGACAGCCTCGGCCTTCTCGGTCCCTACAATGAAACGATGTTCCGCTTCATGTGGGAAACCCCGCGCAAGCTCGACGATCCCGCCATTCTGGCCGAAACGCTGGCCGAAGCCGGGCTGCCGGCCGAACAGCTTCTCGCCCTCTCGCAGGATTCCGCGATCAAGGATCGCCTCGTCGCCAACACCCAGGCCGCCGTGGAAGCCGGCGTGTTCGGCATCCCCAGCTTCCGCGTCGGCGACGAGCTCTTCTTCGGGAAGGACAGCCTCACCGATCTGGAAGCCGAACTGGCCGAACGGCGGGGCAGCGCCTAGGCCGGAAACTGGCAGCTCAGCACCCAGGCCACCCCCGGCCGGTCCAGCTCCACCGTTCCGCAGAAGCGCAGCACGTCGCGCCCGATCAGGATCCAGGGTTCGCGCCCGCGCCCCTTTTCCTTTTCCGCCGTCACCACGATGGCGTCCGGATCGTCCTCGCTGTCGCCCGTGATCCCGGCGGCTGCCCGCGCGTCCAGTTCCTGCGCCCGCGCCCTGGTGATCCGCACCACCGGATCATACAGCGGCAACCCCGCCAGCTGCGCGCCGGGCGCAGGCCGCAGCGCCTCCACCGGCACCGCAAAGGCGGGCACGGGGCTCCACAACCCCACCCGGCCCGTCCGCCGCGCCAGACCCTCCCGCTCCAGCAGCCCGGCGGCCCGCGCGTTCATCACCGATCGCTCGCTGGTGAAATCAAAGATCAGGCGCAGCGTCTCGCCGCCCAGCGCCAGCTTCACCTCCGCATCGCCCTTCCCCGCGCGCGCCAGCCGGTATGTCTGCCCGCCCGCCGGCGCCCGCAGGTTGCGGATGCGCACCCGCTCCGCGTCGAAGGCCAGCGCGGAAACAACCCCCTGCTGCGGGGCGGCCACCACATTCTTGTCGATCCAGATGGTGGGCAGCTTCTGCGCGCCCGTGCCGCCCACGTCGCCGGAAATGAAATTGCCCCGGATCACCGCCTCCCCGCCGGGGATCTGCGGATTCTTCACCTTGAACTTGCCGATCAGCGGAAAGGGCTTCAGCTTCAGCGCCTGCGCAGGCTGAAGGTTCAGCAGCAGCGCCTTGTCGAAGCCAAGGCTCACGCGCACATCCACCGCACCGCGCTTCAACTGCACGCTGGTCAGCGGAATCGGATCCGCCACCAGCTCCACCAGCGGAACGGGCTTCGCAGCCGCCGGCGCGGCTGCCATCATCAGGCAAAACAAAAGGGGCCGTGTCACCACGGCCCCTCTTATGGGATGAACCCGGCTGTTGGCCAGATCAGCGCTTCGGCGCGATGGCCAGCAGTTCCACGTCGAACACCAGCACGGCGTTCGGGGGGATCACGCCGCCCGCACCCTGCGCGCCATAGCCAAGCTCGGGCGGGATGGTGAAGCGGGCCTTGCCGCCCGGCCGCATCAGCTGCAGCCCCTCGGTCCAGCCGGGGATCACGTCGCCCACGCCGAACACCGCGGGCTGGCCGCGCTGATAGCTGGAATCGAACACGGTGCCGTCGGCCAGCCGGCCTTCGTAATGCACCAGAACGGTGTCGGTGGCGGTGGGGGTCGGGCCTTCGCCCGCCGCCAGCATCTCCACCTGCAGGCCGCTTGCCGTGGTCGTCACGCCGGGCTTCTCCGCATTGGTCTTCAGAAAGGCGCCTGCCTCGCGGGCGGGGGCGCGCTGGGCGGATGTCCCCGCCAGCGCCAGGCTCACCGCTCCGGTTGCCAGAACCAGCCCGGCGACGATCCACTTGCCAAGGCCGGGGCCCCGGGTGCCGCTGTCAGCCATCGATGGATGGGCTCAGCGCTGGCCGTCGCGCTCGGCGCGCTTGCGGTCCAGCTTGCGGGCGCGGCGGATGGCGGCGGCCTTTTCACGGGCGCGCTTTTCCGACGGCTTCTCGTAATGCCGGCGCAGCTTCATCTCGCGATACACGCCTTCACGCTGCAGCTTCTTCTTGAGCGCGCGCAGCGCCTGGTCGACATTGTTGTCGCGAACGATGATCTGCATAAAAGGATCGACACCTTCCAGAATGAATTCAGTCAGTTGAAGCCGGCCAACTCCATCTGCGGCGGCCCGAAAAGAATCGGGTTCGCCGCCGGTGGCCCCGGCGTCGCTGGCGCGCCCATAGCAAAGCGCCCCCCCAGCGGCAAGTCACCGCCTTTCGCATGCCCGCGAATCCCCCTAAGAACGGGCGCATGGACGCCCCCCTCGCCCCCGCCGACATGACGCTCGACGAGCTTCGGCCCGTCCTCGTCGAAGCCATGCTGCCCCATGTCCCGTTCGACGGCTGGGGCCGCGCCGCGCTGGAGGCCGCCGCCACCGACATCGGCATCCTGCCCGCCACCGCCCGCCTCGTCTTTCCCGGCGGCGCGGCGCAGATGGTCGAAGCCCATGTCGCCCTGGCAGACGCCCGGATGCGCGCCGCGCTCGACACGCCGGAATTCCGGGCGCTGAAGGTGCGCGAAAAGATCACCGCCGCCATCCGCACCAGGCTGGAACAGGCCGCCCCCCACAAGGAAGCCGCGCGCCGCGCCGCCAATATCCTGGCCCAGCCGCGAAACGCCCCGCTCGCCGCCCGCCTCTCCTGGCAGACGGCCGACAGCATCTGGCGCCTCGCGGGCGACACCGCCACCGATTTCAACCACTACAGCAAGCGCACGCTCGCCGCCGCCGTCTATTCCGCCACCCTCCTCTACTGGCTGGCCGACGACAGCGACGGCCACGAAGCCAGCTGGGCCTTCCTCGATCGCCGAATCGCCAATGTCATGCAGATCGAAAAGGCAAAGGCCCGGTTCCGCCGCGACGGCGGCGAGCGCCCCAGCCTCGTCCGCTTCCTCGGCCGCCTGCGCTATCCGGTCGAAGGCTGATTTCCGCTTCCCTTTGCCCCGCCCAGTTGATAACCGCTCGCAAGTGACCCATTCCACTCTCGAAGCGCTCCCCGCCGGGCGCATCGCCCGCGTCACGGGCCTCGCGCCCGCCGAACCGGGCCTTGTCACCCGCCTGCTGGAACTCGGGTTCGATGAAGGCGCCGGCGTGGAACTGCTGCACCAGGCCCCGCTGGGCGACCCCATCGCCGTGCGCGTGGATGGCTCCGTCGTGGCGCTCCGCCGGGCGCTCGCCCGCCTCATCCTCGTGGCAGACGCGCAATGAACGTCGAAACCCCCGTCGCCGCCCGCACCCGGCAGGCCCCGCTCGTCGCCGTCATCGGCCATCCCAACGCCGGAAAGACCAGCCTGTTCAACGCGCTGTCCGGCGCCCGCCAGAAGGTCGGCAACTATCCCGGCGTCACGGTGGAACGGAAGTCGGCCGAACTCCCCCTGCCGTCGGGCGCCCGGATCGAGCTGCTCGACCTGCCCGGCTGCTACAGCCTCGTCCCCCGCTCGCTCGACGAACAGGTCACGCGCGACACGCTGCTCGGCCTCCAGCCCGGCGAATCGCGCCCCGATGCGCTGCTCATCGTCACCGACGCCACCAATCTCGCCGCCCACCTGCGCTTCGCCCTCGATGCGCTGCGCCTCGGCATCCCCGCCGTCATGGCCCTCAACCGCATGGACATGGCCGCACGCGACGGCATCGCGATCGACAGTGCGGCGCTTGCAGCCCGGCTCGGCATCCCCGTCATCGAAACCGTCGCCGTGCGCAAACGCGGCCTCGCAGACCTGCTCGCCGCTCTCGAATCCCGCCTGAAACTGCCCGCCGCCGAACCGCTGCCCTTCACCCCGGCAGACACCCGCGCGCTGGGCCGCGAGGCGCGCACCGTCGCGCGGGCCGTCACCCTGTCCGAAGGCAGCGTCCGCCTCGCCAGCCGCAGGCTCGATGCCGTCCTGCTGCACCCGGTGGCCGGCCCGGTCATCCTTGCCGCCATCCTGTTCCTGATGTTCCAGGCCGTGTTCAGCTGGGCCGAAGCGCCGATGGGCTGGATCGAATCCGTCATCGCCTGGGCGCAGGGCCTCGTCGGAACGGCCCTGCCCGACAGCGTCTTCCGCTCCTTCCTGAACGACGGCATCCTGGCCGGCGTCGGCGCGGTCGTGGTGTTCCTGCCGCAGATCCTCATCCTGTTCGCCTTCATCCTCATCCTCGAAGGGTCGGGCTATATGGTGCGCGCCGCCTTCCTGATGGACCGGCTGATGGCCTCAGTCGGCCTTAACGGCGCGGCCTTCATCCCCCTCCTTTCCTCGTTCGCCTGCGCGATCCCCGGCATCATGGCCGCCCGCACCATCCCGGACGAAAAGGACCGCCTCACCACCATCCTCATCGCCCCGCTGATGACCTGCTCGGCCCGCCTGCCGGTCTATGCCGTCATCATCGCCGCCTTCATCCCAGCGCAATCCGTCTGGGGGCCCGTCGGCCTTCAGGGCCTGGTGCTCTTCATCCTCTATTTCGCCGGAATCGTCGGCGCGATGCTCGCCGCCCTCGTGCTGAAGCGCACCGTCACCAAGGGCCCTCCGCCCACGTTCCTGATGGAAATGCCAAGCTACCAGCTGCCCGCCTGGCGCGACATCCTCTATGGCCTGTGGATCCGCGCAGGCGCCTTCCTGAAGCGCGCCGGCACCATCATCATGGGCGTCACCATCGCGCTGTGGGCGCTCGCCAGCTTCCCGGCGCCGCCCGAAAACGCGGAACGCCCGGCCATCGAATACACGATCGCCGGCCGCATCGGCCATGTCATCGAGCCGCTGGTGCGCCCCATCGGCTTCAACCATGAAATCGCGATGACGCTGCTGCCCGCCATGGCCGCGCGCGAAGTGGCCGTCGCATCGCTCGCCACCATCTATGCGCTGGATGCCGACGAGGAGGACACCTCCAGCCTCGTCGAACGGCTCCAGGGCGGCTGGCCGCTGGCAACCGCGCTCGCCTTCCTCGCCTGGTTCGTCTTCGCGCCCCAGTGCCTCTCCACCCTCGCCGTGGTCCGTCGCGAAACCGGCGGCTGGAAATGGCCCCTGTTCATGTTCGCCTATCTCACCGCGCTCGCCTACATCGCAGCCGGCCTCACCTTCCACATCGCCAGCGCGCTTCTCTGACTTGACGGCGCCGCCGCATCGGCCAACCCTCCCCAACAGGGAGAAGATCGCCATGCGGACCGCCATTCTCGCGCTGCTGCTCGTCGCCGGCCCCGCCGAAGCCGGCATGCGCGCCCTCTATCACGCAGAGGCCGAGCCGAAGGCGCTGGAGATAGAGACCGGCGACAACGGCGACCTGCGCATCGGCAAGCCCGGCGATCCGGCCTACGGGCTCGAAGTCGGCGGCGTGTTCCACCTCGTCAGCCCCGGGCCGGATGGCAAGGTCCAGGTCGTGCGCGTGGACGATCTGGCGGCCGTCATCGGCAAGGCCCTGCCGCCGCTGTTCGCCCAGCTCTTCACCGAAGCGGCGCGCGCCCAGCCCTCACCGCCGCCCAGGATGCAGCGCACCGGCACGCGCACCGTCGCGGGCTTTCCAGGCGAAGTCTGGAAAATCACGCTGAGCGGCGACCCGCCGCAGGTGCAGGAAATGGTCTTTTCGCCGGATCCGGCGCTGAAACCCGTCGGCCGCGCGATCGGCCGCTTCATGGAATCGATGATGGTGATGGTCGCGCCGCTGATGGGCGAAATGGCGACCGGCATCGTCTCGGAAATGCGGAGCGTCCACGCGCTTGGCACGCCCCTCGAATCCGTCGGCCGCTTCCGCCTCGTGAAGGCAGAGGCCGCCACCATTCCCGCCGATCGGCTGATGCTGCCGGCGGCCCCGCTCTCCCGCGCGGAGATCGAGAAACTGGTGGCTGCCGGCACGCCGCCGGCGCGCTGATCAGTCCAGCATCCCCAGCAACAGGATTCCCATGAAATAGACGGTCAGCGTCACCAGCGCGAAACTGGAGACGACAATCGTGCGCCAGGCGGCCGAGAACCAGCCCAGCGCATAACCTTCCTTCAGTTGCGCGAACATGTGCAGCACCGGCACCACCAGCAGCAGGAACGCATAGACCTGTCGCGGCAGCTCGAACACGGCCGCCAGCAGCGTCGTCAGGATCACCAGCATCGACATGAAGCTGATCGAATAGAGCAGGAAGACGACATGGTCATAGGTCTTCACGTCGCGCTTCCAGGCAAACAGCAGGATCATCCACGGCAGCGACATCGGCACCAGCAGGAACGAAAGCTTGTAGCCCTTCTGCTTCATCTTGTAGAACATGAACTCCGGGTCGCTCAGCGCCCGACGCACCTTCGCGTTCAGATCCTCGCTGCCCACATCCAGTGTCAGGCCGCCGGTCCGCGCAGCTCCGCTGATCGCCCCCACCACATCGGCCGGGCTCGCCGCCGTGCCGCCGCCCTCCAGCCGCTGCTTCGCCGCCTTCGCCAGGCTCTGCGCCGTTTCCAGCCGCACCACTTCCTGCCGCAGCGCATCGCTGGCGGGATCGGCCGCCTGCTTCGCCCGCGCCTGCGCCAGATTGGCCTCCAGCCCGGTCAGTTCCTCGCCGATCGCCACCGCCGCCGCCTGCCGGTCCTTCCCCGACATCTGCAGGTCCGTCCCCTCCAGCGCGGGTGTCGGCAGGAAGCCGAACACCAGGAACATGGTGAAGATCGTCAGCAGGAACAGCGCGACCGGCGCGATATAGCGCGCCCGCCGGCCCATCACATAGTCGCGCGTCAGCTTGCCCGGGCGGACGGCCAACAGCGGCAGCGTGTGCCACAGCTTGCTGTCGAAATGCAGGATGCCATGCAGGAATTCCTCAATGGCATGGAACACCGATCGGTGGAGATGCGCCTTCTGCCCGCAAGCGCTGCAATAGGCCCCCGCCAGCGCCGCGCCGCAGTTGGCGCACGGCCCCCCATGCACGGAGTCGCGCGCCGCGGCAGGGTCGATCTCGCGCGCAGCGGCCGCCGCCGTCGCCAATGCCCCTGCTTCCTCGATCCCGCTGTCCATCACCGCCAACCCCGCTTGCGTGTCGCTTCCTGACTGGCCTATCGCAGGCACCAACTCAAGTCGGGAGACAGGCCCATGGCGGGCAGCGTGAACAAGGTGATTCTCGTCGGCAATCTCGGGGCCGACCCGGAAGTGAAAAGCTTTCCCAGCGGCGGCCGCATCGCGAACCTGCGCATCGCCACCTCCGAATCCTGGACGGACCGCGCCACGAACGAGCGCAAGGAGCGCACGGAGTGGCACTCGGTCGTTCTCGACAACGACAATCTCGTCCGCGTCGCCGAACAATATCTGCGCAAGGGCTCCAAGGTCTATGTCGAAGGGCAGCTCCGCACCCGCAAGTGGCAGGACCGCGACGGCAATGACCGCTACACCACCGAAGTCTATGTCGGCCGCTTCCGCGGCGAACTGACCCTGCTGGATGGCCGCCGCGAAGGCGGATCGGGCGGCGGCTATGGCGGCGGCGACGAATATGGCAGCCCTGCCCCCGCGCGCGGCCCCGCCCCGGGCGGCGCGTCTGGCGGTTATGGCAGCAAGCCAGGCGCGTCCTTCGATGACATGGACGATGACGTTCCCTTCTAGGATTGGATGACATGCAGATCGGCAGGCTGAACCACGTCGGGGTCGCGACCCCCTCCATCGAAGAGAGCGTGAAGCTCTACCGCGACTTTCTGGGCGCCACGAAGATCCACGACCCGTTCGACCTGCCCGAACAGGGCGTCCGGGTCTGCTTCGTGGACGTGCCGAACAGCCAGATCGAACTGATCGAGCCGCTGGGCGCGGACAGCCCCGTCCACGGCTTCCTCGCGAAAAACCCCAAGGGCGGCCAGCACCATGTCTGCTTCGAGGTGCCCGACATCCTCGCCGCGCGCGATGAACTGGTGGCGAAGGGCGCAACGGTGCTCCGCAACGGCGAACCCCGCATCGGCGCGCACGGCGTGCCGGTCATCTTCGTCCACCCGAAGGACATGGGCGGCGTGCTGATCGAACTGATGGCCGAACCCGGCCACCACTAGGCCGGGCCGCAAAGCCCCCCTCGGGCAGAGGGGGGCGCATGCCCTACCGGCCACCCCCGTCCAAATCACCGGGCACGTCCAGATCACCGGGCACATCCAGGTCGCGCAGCACGCCGGGGTCGTCCACGGCAACTTCCACCGCCCCCAGCGCATCCAGCACCCCGCGCGCGCCGCGATCCCCCTCCAGCGCCAGCAGCGCCGGCCAGGCCTCCCGTGCGAACCCGGCCGGATTGCCCCGCAGCCCGGCCTGAACCGGCACCACCGCCCGCGCACCCCCTGCCAGCGCCCCGGCCAGCGCCCGCAGGCTTCCGGCCTCAACGAAGGGCATGTCGCCCAGCACCACCAGCGCGGCATCCCAGCAGGCGGGCGCCGCGCGCAGCCCCGCCTTCAGGCTTTCCGCCAGCCCTTTCTCGAACCCTTCGGCCCGCACCTGCGGCCCATCACCCGCCACGGCCCGCACGGCATCCTGATGCCCGCCCGTCACCAGCAGCAGCGGCAGTCCCGCCGCCTGCACCGTCGCCAAGGTCCGCGCCAGCATTGGCACGCCATCCACGGGCATCGCCAGCTTGGCCGCCCCCATCCGGCGGCTCAGCCCCGCCGCCAGCACGATCGCACCGACCATCAGTGGGGCGTTCAGCGGGGCCTTCGGCGGGGGCGTCACCCGCCCCAGCCCCATGGCACCGCCCGGCCGCCCCCGTCCAGCAATCCGCCCACGCCCATCGCCGCGATGCGCCCGGCCGATATGTCCAGGCCCGCGGCCCACAACTCCAGCACAAGGTCCAGCCCGTTGCGTTTCGGGCTTCTGGCGCAGCCGGGCAGCCCCAGCACCAGCGCGCCCCCCAGCCGCCCCAGCACCAGCAGGTTGCCGGGGTCCACCGGCATCCCCACGCGCAGCACCTCGCCGCCCGCCGCCCGGATCGCCGCCGGGATCACGTCACGCGCATCGGATGTCGCGGTCGCGCCCGCCACCAGCAGCAGGTCGGCGCCCGCCGCCCTCAGTGCCGCCGCAAGCGGCGCAACAGCGTGCGCAGGCTCCGGCCCGGCCAGCATCCCCACGCCCAGCCGCGCAAGCCGTCCGGCGGTCACCTCCGCCGTTTTCGCCAGCAGCTTCACACCCGTGTCCGGCAGCCGCGTCTGCACCAGCACCGCGCGCAGGCCCGGCCGCCAGCCCGCCACCCGGATCGGCCCGGCCGCCGCGCGAACCGCCGCCATCGCATCTGCCGACACGGCATAGGGCATCACCTTCACCGTGCCGACGATGTCTCCGGCCGTCACGGGGCTCAGCGGCGGCAGCGTCGAAATCCCCACCGCCTCGCTCGCGGCATTGGCCGCCGAAACCTCCTCCGGCGCATAGGTCAGCAGGCCGCCCGTCGCGGCGTGCAGGTTCACCCGCCCATGCACCGGCGGGCGCGCCACCACGCCCGGCCCGGCCAGCAGCGCCCCGATCCCGGCCGCAGCCTCCGCTTCCGGCACGTCGCCCGGCTCCAGCCGCGCCACCCACAGCCGCGCCACCCCGTCCGCCCGTGCCGCCGCCAGCAGCGCGGCGTCCACGGACGCCCCCTTGGCGAACCGCCGCCCGCCCAGCGTCACCCCATGCGCCAGCATCGCGCCGTCCGCCTCAGCCAGCGGCAGCTCGCCAAAGATCAATCCCGCCGCCTCCAGGCCGCCACCATCTGGGCCGCCACGCTCAGCGCGATCTCGGCCGGGTTCGCCGCCCCGATGTCCAGCCCGGCAGGCCCGTGGATTCGCGCCAGCTGCCCCGCCTCAAAGCCCATGGCCCCCAGCCGCTCCAGCCGGGCCGCGTGCGATTTCCGGCTGCCCAGCGCCGCGATGTAATAGGCCTCTGATCGCAGCGCCGCCGCCAGCGCCACATCGTCCAGCTTCGGGTCGTGCGTCAGCGCCACGATCGCGCTTGCCCCGTCCGGCTTCCAGTCCGCCAGCGCCTCGTCGGGCCAGCGCCCGTCCACCTCGAACCCGGCAAAGCGCGGGCCCGCGGCAAAGGCGCCGCGCGGGTCCACGATCAGCACCCGGTGCCCCAGCGAAGCCGCCATCGGCGCCAGCGCCTGCGAAATATGCACCGCCCCCACCAGCATCAGCCGCAGCGGCGGATCGATCCTCAGCGTCCAGTCGCCGCCCTCACCCTCCGCCGCGCGCCCGTCCGCAAATCCGAACCGAACCGAAACCGCCTCGCCGCCCGCCCGCGCGGCCGCGATCCGCGCCAGCAGCGCCGGGGGGAAGCCGCTGTCGTCCACCGCCTGCACGAAGATGGAAATCTCGCCGCCACAGGCCAGCCCCACTTCCCAGGCGGTCTCGTTCGCGACCCCGAACGTCAGAAGCTCGCCGCCGCCCGTCGCGATCCGCGCCAGCGCCGCCTCGATCACCGCGCCTTCCACGCAGCCGCCTGAAACGCTGCCCTCGAACAGCCCGTCGTCGCGCACCAGCAGCATGGCGCCCGGCCGTCGCGGGGCAGACCCCCAGGCCTTCACCACCGTCGCCAGCGCAAGGCCGTGCCCGGCCGCGCGCCAGTCGGCCGCCTTCGCCAGCAGCAGGCCCGTCTCGTCCATCACATCAACAGCATCGCCGTCACGGCCAGCACCAGCAGCACCAGCCCGCCGATCCACATCCAGGCGGGAAGCCCGCGCGCCGGCGAGGTCACTTCGGCAACCGCCGCCTCCACGGCAGCCGCCCGCACATCCTCCGGCAAAGGCACGGGCTCCGGCGCCGCCTCCTGCTCCACCTCCGCCTTGAAGGCGGCGAAGAAATTCTCGGCATAGCTTTTCGCCGTGCCCTCGATCAGCCGCGTGCCCAGCTGCGCCAGCTTTCCGCCCACTTGCGATTTCGCATCATATGTCAGCCGCGTAGCACCCTGTCCGGCGTCGCTCAGCACCACTTCCGCCGATCCCTTCGCAAAGCCGGCCACTCCGCCCTTGCCCTCGCCCGAGATCACATAGCGGTTCGGCGGGTCCAGCTCGCTCAGTTCAACCGCGCCGCTGAACTTCGCCTTCACCGGCCCCACCTTCGCGTTCAGCACCCCGGCAAACCGGTTCGGCCCATCGGCCTCCAGCGATTCCACGCCCTCGATGCAGCGCGCCAGCACCGCCGGATCGTTCAGCGCCGCCCACACCTTTTCCCGTCCGGCATTGATGAGCGTTTCACCTTGCAGATGCATCAGCGATGAACTTTCATTACAGAACTGAAAGAAAGCCAAGCTTGCACAGGGCCATTGCTGTGTTAGCCTGTCCCCGGTCGCAGGGAAAGTTGGCTGATGCCGGGCACGCGCTTGGGTCGCACGGCGCCAAACGGCCGACATGGTAGGGGACATGGGTTTGGGTAACGGGCTTGCGGACAGCGGAGGGGCTGTCGAGCCCCTGGACCGTACAGCCGGCGAGGATCCGATCGAGACCGTCTCCGGCAGGGTCAAATGGTTCGACCTGGTCAAGGGTTATGGCTTCATCGTCCCGGACGATGGCGGCGGGGACATCCTGATCCATTACAATCTGTTGGGGCCTCTCGGCCGGAAATCCCTGCCGGAAGGCGCGGCGGTCACCGTCACCGCGCGCAAGGGCCCGCGCGGGCGGCAGGCCGCCTCCATCGTCGAGCTGGATCTCAGCAAGGCGACCGGCCCCGATCCTGACAGACAGGCCGAGCGCAGCTCGAACCGCGTCGAACCGCTCGACTTTCTGGACCTCGCCGGTCCATATGAACCGGTCGAGGTCCGCTGGTTCAACCGGTCCAAGGGCTATGGCTTCCTGTTGAGGGATGATGGTGTCACCCAGGTTTTCGTCCACATGGAAACGGTCCGCCGGGCCGGCTTCGAAGGTCTCACCCCCGGCCAGCAGCTGCGCGCCCGCATCCACGACGGCCCGCGCGGCGCGCTCGCCGTCCAGCTTGCGCCGCTGGGCTAGCGCCCTCGCGATCCTCGCCCTCGCCGGCGCGGCCCCCGCCGCCCCGGCGCTGGCGCGCGAAACAATGCCGGCAGCGGGCAAGCCGCAGACAGGCCTGCGGGTCATCCCGCTCAGCATCGAAACCTCGGGCGGCAAGCGCCACGCCTACAAGGTCGAGGTCGCCGCCACCCCGGCACAGCAGGCCCATGGCATGATGTTCCGCACGAAGATGCCGCCCGGCACCGGCATGCTCTTCCCGCACGATCCGCCGTCGCCCGCCAGCTTCTGGATGGAAAACACGCTGATCCCGCTCGATCTGCTGTTCATCGGCACCGATGGCCGCATCCGCAACATCGCGGCCAACGCCGTCCCGAAGTCGCGCGCCCCGCTGTCGTCCGTCGGCCCCGTCATCGCCGTCCTCGAACTCCCGGGCGGAGAGGCGGAGCGCATCGGCGCAAAGCCCGGCGACAAGGTCCAGTGGCCGCGCTGAGCGCAGCGGCAATCTTGCGCCCGCCACCCCTCAGCGGCTAGGGGCGGTTGCATGGGCTTCAATCTCTTCACCTGGTGGACGGGCCAGACCTTCGGCACCTGGCTGCAGACGCTGCGCGCGCAGGAAGTCGGCAAGGACGCCGACGGAAACACCTATTATCAGGGCGGCGGCCGCCGCTGGGTACTTTACGCGACGGACAATGATTCCAGCCGCGTCCCGCCCGAATGGCACCTCTGGCTGCACCACACCCGCGCGGAGGCCCCCAGCCAGCAACCGCTGCCGGTGAAGGCCTGGGAAAAGCCCTGGCGCCCCAACCCCACCGGCTCGGCGCAGGCCGAAATGCCGATCGGCGCGCTGACGGCGGGCAAGGCCCGCGCGGCGTCGCCCGCGGACTACCGCGCCTGGACCCCGGGCGAGCAAGGCTGACCGCATGCCCCAGATCCTGAAGGACCATCTGGTAGAGGCGCTCACCGGCCTCGCCGTGATCGCCGTTGCTGCCTGGTTCCTCGCCTTCGCGCTCGATCGCACCGGCAGCACCGGAACCAGCAGCTACGAACTGGCCGCCCGCTTTCCCAATGCCGCCGGCATTTCCGTCGGCTCCGATGTGCGCGTCTCCGGCATGAAGGTCGGCAGCGTCACCGCCCAACGGCTCGATCCCGCCACCTACCAGGCCGTCGTCACCCTCTCGGTGGACAGCGCCGTGAAGCTTCCGCTCGACAGTTCCGCCGCCATCACGTCGGAAGGCCTGCTCGGCGGCAGCTTCATCGCCCTCGTGCCGGGCGGCGATCCCGACATGCTCGCCGCCGGCGACGAAATCACCGACACGCAGGGCGCAACGGATCTGATGGGCCTCATCGGCTCCGTCATCAACCGCAGCGGCGCCGAAGAACCCGCAAAGGCGGAGCCCGCCGGCGCAGCCGAATGACGGCCCGCCCCATCGCTCCGCTCGCGGCGCTGCTGCTGTCGGCCCCGCTTCTGGCCCAGGCCTCCGCGGATGCACCGGCCCAACAGACGGCCCCGAAGCCGGCAGCGCCCGCCCCAAAGGCCGCGCCCGCCCCCCGGCAGGCAACCATCGCAACACCCGCGCCCCGGCGCGTCACACCCCCCGCCGAACGCACCGCCGTCATCGGCGTGCTGGACAAGCGCCTTGGCACCACGGCCGAATTCACCCTGAAGCCGGGCGAACGCTTCAGCTTCGGCCGCATCTCCGGCATCCTGCGCGGCTGCGAGAAGACGCAGCCCTTCGAACGGCCGCAGTCCGGCGCCTTCGTTCAGGTGGTCGAACGTCCGCTCACGCTCCAGGGCCAGTCGCAGGCCCCGCTGAAAACCGTGTTTTCCGGCTGGCTGTTCGCGGAATCGCCCTCGCTCAATCCCTTCGTGCACCCGGTCTATGATGTCTGGCTCAAAAGCTGCACGATGCGCTTCCCCGATGGCCCCCGGCCCGCCGGCAGCGCGGGCGGCACCTCGGCAAGGCCGCGCCCGGCCCGCGCCCCGGCCACCGCGCCAGAGGCAGCCGCCCCGGCCGCTCCTGCCGCCACCGCACCCCAGCCTGCCGCGCCGCCGGCCACCACGCCGGAATCCTGATCGATCCGCGCCCAGTCCGCGGTCTGCAGCACGGCCCGGTCCAGCATCGCCATATAGGCTCCGCGCCGCACCTCATGCCCGCCGAACCGCGCCAGGTGCGCGGTCAGGAACTGCGTGTCCAGCAACAGGAACCCGCCCAGCCGCAGCCGCGCAACAAGGTGCGCAAGCGCCGCCTTGCTGGCGTCGGTCGCCCGGCTGAACATGCTCTCCCCGAAAAAGGCAGCCCCGATCCGCACACCATAAAGGCCGCCCACCAGCCGCCCGTCCTTGTCCCATGTCTCGATGCTGTGCGCATGGCCCTCGGCGTGCAGCCGCGAATAGGCATCCACGATCGTCGGGTTGATCCAGCTCTGCGCCCGCCCCGGCGCCTCCTCGGCACAGGCCCGGATCACCGCACCGAAGGCAAGGTCATGGCTGTGCAGGAACCGCTCCTGCTTCAGCGTCCGGGCAAGCGATCGCGGCAGGTGGAATCCGTCGATCGGCAGCACGCCGCGCCGGCGCGGCTCCACCCAGAACACGTCCGCCGCCTCGCGCGTGTCGGCCATCGGGAACAGCCCGGCCGAATAGGCCCGGATCAGCAGCGCCGTTTCCAGCCGCTGCGCGCCGCCCGCGGCAGGTCGTTCGGTCAGCCCGCCCATATCGCCGGCTTCAGCCCCCGCCAGGGGCGCGCCCGTTCGATGGCATAGGCCAGTTCCAGCAGCCGCCGCTCTCCGCCGGGCGGCGCGGTGAACTGCATCCCGATCGGCAGCCCCGTGGCCGACATGCCCAGCGGCAGCGCGATCGCAGGCGCCCCGGCCGCATTCTCGATCGGCGTATAGGCCACATAGGCCAGCACCCGTTCCAGCAGCGTTTCAAAGGGCAGGGTCGGCGCCAGCCAGCCGATTTCCGGCGGCGGCGCGCCCAGCACCGGGGTCATCAGCACATCAAAGGAATCGAACTGGCCCAGATAGGCGCTGACAGCCGCTTCCAGCCCCGCCACCGCCGCGCCGACATCGGCCTTCCTCAGCTTCGCGCCGCGTTCTGCGAAGGCAAAGGTCGCGGGCTCCAGGTCGTCGCCGCCGGGCGCCCGCTTCAGCCAGGCCTCCACCCCCTGAACGGACTGCGCCGCGCCAAGGCTCCAGATCTTCAGGAAGGCGTCGATCGCGCCCGGCGCGTCATAGGGAATCGGCGCATCCACCGGCTTGTGCCCCAGCCGCTTCAGCAGATCGGTCGCCGATTCGAACACCGCGCGGACATCGGCATGCGGCTCCCCCGCATGGCCCACGCCGCGCAGGCCGATCCGCAGCGGCCGCCGCACCGGCCCCGTCACCAGCCCGACGGGCGCATGCGGGCCGCTGCGCGATTCCATCGCCGCCAGCCAGGCGGCCGTGTCGCGCACGCTGCGGCTCACGCAGCCGTTCACGCCCACGGCCGTCACGCCCTTGTCGGCTTCCTCGCCCGACATGCGCCCCCGCGACGGCTTCAGCCCCACCAGCCCATTGCAGCTGGCCGGAATGCGGATCGATCCGCCCCCGTCAGAGGCATGGGCAAAGGGCACCACGCCCGCCGCCACCAGCGCCCCGGCCCCGCCGGAAGACCCGCCGCTGCTGTGCGCGGGGTTCCAGGGGTTGCGGGTCGGCCCGCCCAGCAGCGGCTCCGTCGTGGGCAGCAGCCCGAACTCCGGCGTGGTGCTGCGCCCCAGGGAAATCAGGCCCGATGCCGCGATCGCCGCAGCCGCCCCGTCGTCCGCCGCGCCGGTGCGCCCGGCATAGGCCCGCGCGCCCTCGGTAAAGGCGCGCGCCTTCTCCTCGGCCAGGTCCTTGGTAAAGGTGGGAAGGCCGGCAACCGGCCCGGTCCGCTTCGCCGCCGCCTGCGCGCGCGCAGCGTCGGCATAGGGAAAGCGGCAGGCGTTCAACCGGCCGTTCACGGCCTCCAGCCGCGCCAGCGCCGCATTCACCAGCGCCGCCGATGTCACCCGCCCATGCTTCAGCGCCAGCGCCAGCTGTGCGGCGTCCGCGCCCGCGTCCGCTCCATCGGCGGCCGCCGCCTCCAGCCGTGCGCCCCCTGCCAGCGCGGCCAGCGCCGCCATTTCCAGAAATTGTCTGCGTTCCAGCACGCCCCGCTCCCCAACGGCCTCTCCCCATGCTGGAATCGGCGGCGGCCTTTGTCAAAGCCCCAGCTGCATGCCCGTCAGGCGCCCTTGCCCCGTTCAGCCCTGCTTCAACGGCCGCCCGGCATCCCCCGGCTTGCAAGCCCGGCCACCAGTTCCCACTCTGGTGGCACGAAATCCGGGGAAGGAACTGCTTTTGCGCATGAAGATCCGCTCGATCGCCCTCATCACGGCCGGCCTCGCCGGGGGGGTCGCGCTCGCGCTTTCGGTCAACAACTGGACGGGATCAGGCGATCTTGCCGCGCAGGAGGCCGCCGGCCTCGCGCGGGCGGCGGGCGGCGAAGCGGATCGGGTGGTGCCCCAGTCCGCCGCGCAGGTGAACCTGTCCTTCGCTCCCGTCGCGCGGCAGGTGCAGCCTGCCGTCGTCAACATCTTCACCGCCCGCGTGGTGCGGCAGCGGCAGCAGATGGGCGGCTTCTTTTCCATGTTCGAAAGCCAGCCGCGCGTCGAAAATGCGCTGGGATCGGGCGTGATCGTCGATGCAGCCGGCCTCGTCATCACCAACAACCATGTGGTGCAGGGCGCGGATCAGATCCTCGTCGCGCTGGCGGACCGGCGGGAATATCCGGCAAAGCTGCTGTTCGCGGAACCGCGCCTCGATCTCGCGCTGCTCAAGATCGAGCCTCAGGGCGCCACCCTCCCGGTCGCCCGCCTCGGCGATTCGGATCGCGCGCAGGTCGGCGATCTCGTCCTCGCCGTCGGCAACCCGTTCGGCGTGGGGCAGACGGTCACGCAGGGGATCGTCTCCGCCACGGCCCGCACCGGCATCGGCGTGTCGGATGCGCAATTCTTCATCCAGACGGATGCCGCCATCAACCAGGGCAATTCGGGCGGCGCGCTGGCCGCCATGAACGGCGAGGTGATCGGCATCAACTCGGTCATCCTGTCCGGCGGACGCGACGGCGGCAGCATCGGCCTCGGCTTCGCCATCCCCTCCAACATGGTGAAGACCTTCCTGCGCGGCGCCAGCAGCGGCCGCTTCGTCACCGCCTGGATCGGGGTGGAGGGCGAAGCGCTGACCAGTGATTCGGCGGCGAAGGCCGGGCTGGACCGGCCCACCGGCATGCTCGTCACCGGCGTCTCGCCCGGCTCCCCGGCCGAAGCCGCAGGGCTTCGCCCCGGCGACATCGTCTATGCGGTGGATGGCAAGGACGTGATCGACCCGTCCACGCTGCGCTATCAGGTCGCCACCCAGCCGGTGGGCGACGCCGTCACGCTCACCGTCCTGCGCGGCGGGTCGGCAAGGAATCTGCAACTGAAGCTGGTCGCCCCGCCGGAAACCCCGGCGCGCCAGCTCACGCAGATGCCGGGCGGCAGCATCCTCGCCGGCGTGTCCATCGCCAACCTGTCGCCGGCGCTGGCGCAGGAACTGGGCGCGGGCCTGCCCGAACGGGGGGTGGTCGTGGTGCAGGTGCCGCCGCAGGCGCCCGCCGCCCGCACCGGTTTTCCCCGGCCCGGCGACATCGTGGAAAGCGTGAACGGCACCCGCGTCGCCAGCGTGGCGGATGTCAGGCAGGCCGTCACCACCAATCCCGGCCGCACCCTCTTCGGTCTGAACCGGGGCGGCCAGCGGGTGGAATGCCTGTTCCAGGCGCCGGCCAGCTTCGGCTGCCGCGCGGCCTGATCCCCTGAACGGCCGAAGGGGGCCTGCGCCCAGGCGCCGGCCCCCCTCCCAAAGCCCGGCGCCCGGTCAGGCGGGCCGGCTGGAGTCGAAGCGGATCTTCGGCGGGCCGATGCGGGCCAGGTTGCGGGCGCGGGCCTCGGCTTCGGCAGGATTGCCACGGACCATCTCGGAAATCTTCTGCAGCAGTTTCATGGTTGGACTCCTCGTTTCTTCTTGTTGTTCTTGTCGAGAGGATTGGGCCTTCAGGCCGGCAGCAGACCCGTGGCGGGCAGGTTCGACGCGCGCTCGCCCATCTTTTCACCGATGCCATTGCCCATGCCCAGGCCGAACATGCCGGCCAGCGACACGCTGATCACCCAGAAGTGGGGCGACACCAGGGTTTCAGAAGTAAAGCCAGACAGGACGGCGATGCCGAAGGAAGTCACAACCACCGAGGTGGCGAGTGCGGCAGAGAATTTTGCGACCTTCATCATTGTTTTTCTCCCGGTATTCTTATGTGCCCTCTTGGGGGCTCCGAGTGTTTTCGTTGGCATCATATTGCGCATTAACCTTGCCCGACGCAACGGCGTCATTGTGAAGGAATGCAACGATTAACGGCGCCGAAGCGGCGCCGTTTAGTCGATCCAAAATTTCAGTTAAATTATTCGAATTCAAGGATAATTGCATCAACCGCCAGGCTGTCGCCCGGCTTGGCGTGCAATTTGGAAACCGTCGCCGGCTTCTCGGCGCGAAGGATGTTCTCCATCTTCATCGCCTCCACAACGGCCAGCGCCTGGCCCGCTTCCACCTTGTCGCCCTCGGCCACGGAAACCGAAACCACAAGGCCCGGCATCGGGCACAGCAGGAACCGCGACAGGTCCGGCGCGACCTTCGGCAACATATGTCCCTGAAGTTCGGCGGATCGCGGCGTCAGCAGCCGCATCCGGTGCTGCCGGCCCCGGTGGGTCAGCCGGAAGCCCGTGCCCTGCCGGTCCACCTGGACGGATACCGGCTGCCCGTTCACCCGCGCCTCGACCACCCCGAACGGCGGAATCCGGCCCTGGATTTCCACGGCCTGCAAAACGCCATCGACCGTCACATTGGTTCCGGCGACCGTCACGCGATGCTGTTCGCCGTCCAGCTCGACCACCCATTCGGCCCCGGCATCGCCGTCGCCGCCCAGCCGGCCATCCACATGCGCCGCGCGGTTCGCAGCCGCCCGGCCCACGACGGCTGCAACCGCCAGAAGGCCCGGCAGGTTGGCCGGATCGGTCGCCGCGCCGTGGAATCCGTCGGGATATTCCTCCGCGATGAAGGCGGTCGTCACCTTTTCGCCCGCGCGGAAGCGCGGATGCTGCATCAGCGCCGACAGGAAATCCGCATTGTGGCTGATCCCGCGCACATAATAGCGATCCAGCGCCGCAATCTGCAGGTCGGCCGCTTCCAGCCGGGTCGGCGCGTGGGTGATCAGCTTGGCGATCATCGGATCATAGAACATCGAGATTTCGCTGCCCTCGATGACGCCGGTATCCACCCGCACGCCGTTCCCGGCGGCCGGCTCCCGATAGTCCGACAAGCGGCCGATGGAGGGCAGGAATCCGCGATAGGGATCCTCGGCATAGAAACGGGTTTCGATGCTGTGACCGTTGATGCCGATGTCCGACTGGCCGAAGCCCAGCTTTTCCCCGGCCGCCACGCGGATCATCTGCTCGACGAGGTCGAGGCCCGTGATCGCTTCGGTCACGGGATGTTCCACCTGAAGCCGGGTGTTCATTTCCAGGAAATAGAAGCCGCGATCGGCGCCCGCGATGAATTCAACGGTGCCGGCGGAATAATAGCCCACCTTCTTCGCCAGCTCCACGGCCTGCTCGCCCATGGCCTTGCGCATCTCGGGCGTGACGAAGGGGGACGGCGCCTCCTCCACCACCTTCTGGTGGCGGCGCTGGATCGAACAGTCCCGCTCGTTCAGGTAAACGACATTGCCATGCTTGTCGCCCAGCAGCTGGATCTCGATGTGGCGCGGTTCGGTGATGAACTTCTCGATGAAGATCCGGTCGTCGCCGAAGCTGGACAGGCCTTCCCGCTTTACCGCATCGAAGCCCTCGCGCACGTCGGCCTCGGAAAAGGCCAGCCGCATGCCCTTGCCGCCGCCACCGGCGGACGCCTTCATCATCACCGGATAGCCGATGCCGTTGGCGATCTCGACGGCATGGGCCGTGTCCGCGATCTCGCCCACGAAGCCGGGCACCACGTTCACGCCGGCGGCCTTCGCCAGCTTCTTCGATTCGATCTTGTCGCCCATGGCGGCGATGGCGGATGCCGGCGGGCCGATGAAGGCGATGTTCGCTTCGTCCAGCGCCCTGGCGAACCATTCCCGTTCCGAAAGGAAGCCATAGCCGGGGTGAACGGCCTGCGCGCCCGTCGCCTTGCAGGCCTCGATGATCTTCTCGCCCAGCAGATAGGATTGCGCGGCGGGCGGCGGGCCCAGGTGGATCGCCTCGTCGGCCATCTCCACATGCACGGCGGCGGCGTCTGCGTCGGAATAGACCGCCACGGTCCGGATCCCCAGCTTCCGCGCGGTGCGGATCACCCGGCAGGCGATCTCGCCCCGGTTGGCGATCAGGATCTTGTCGAACAGCTTGGCCAAGGCCCACCCTTCCCTGCGTTGGCGCACGTGCCTGTGCGCGAGGCGGTCAAAGACGAGCAGCCGCCACCCGTCAAGCCACGCGCACCTATGCATTCCGCAAGCGCGGCTACAGCCTGATCAGGCGTGACCCATCTCTGGCGAGAGCAGCCGGGTGTCGATCCCGGCAGCGCGGAAGCCTTCCGTCCAGCGGCTGCCGCAGCGGTTTTCCCAGATCAGCCCGACGGTCGCCGGGGTGGGGAACCAGCCGTTCAGCGACAATTCCATTTCCAGCTGCCCGGCGGACCAGCCCGCATAGCCCAGCGCCGCGACCCATTTGCGCGGGCCCTTCCCTTCGGCAATCGCGGCCAGCACATCGCGCGATCCGGTCAGCGCCCAGCGGTCGGCCACATGGCGGGTATCCTGGCCGCCCCAGTCCGGCGAATGCAGCACGAAACCGCGCTGCGGATCGACGGGCCCGCCCATCAGAACCGGCACATCGGGTGTATCGCCGGGTTCGATCTCCAGCTGGCGCATCAGTTCGGGAACGGTCAGGTCGGGCAGCGGCTCGTGCAGGCAGATGCCCATGGCACCGCCCGGATCATGCGCGCACATGGCAACGACGCTCCGCTCGAATCGCGGATCGCCGATGCCCGGCATGGCCAGCAGGAACTGGCCCGGCAGATAGGGCGCCTCGGTCATTCCGCGTTTCTACGCCCGCCAGCCTGTCATGAACAGGCGCTAGACGTGGTGAACCTGCGGCATTAACGCCGATTTCCCGATACCGCGAAGGAGGACATTCCCATGACGATCAAGGTCGGCGACGCCGTGCCGCAAGCCACGCTCACGAAGATGACCGAAAATGGGCCGGAGGCGGTCGATACGGCCGCGCTGTTCGCGGGCCGCACGGTCGCCCTGTTCGCGGTGCCCGGCGCCTTCACCCCCACCTGCTCGGCCAAGCATCTGCCGGGCTTCATCGAAAAGGCCGGCGAGATCGGCGGCAAGGGCGTGGACGAAATCGTCTGCATTTCCGTCAACGATCCGTTCGTGATGGGTGCCTGGGGCAAATCCGCCGGGGCCGATGGCAAGATCAGCATGCTGGCCGACGGAAACGGCGATTTCGCCAAGGCCCTTGGCCTGACGATGGACGCTTCCCGCTTCGGCATGGGCCTGCGTTCGCAGCGCTTCTCCATGCTGGTGAAGGACGGCAAGGTCGCCGAACTGAACGTCGAGGAACCGGGCGCGTTCAAGGTTTCCTCCGCCGATCACCTGCTGTCCCAGCTGTAAGGGCGCGCGGCATGGATTTCGAATATTTCGATGGCGGCCAGCGCTGCCTGGGCGTGCTGGAGCTGCCCGATCCCGCGAAATTCCCCGGCCCGCGCCCCGGTGTCGTCGCCGTGCACGAGGCCTGGGGGCTTGGCGCCCAGGTGCAGCGCCGGGCAAAGATGCTGGCCGAACTGGGCTATGTGGCGCTGGCCGCCGACATCTTCGGGGATCGGCTGATCCCGGCCGACCCGCCGGAGGCGTTCAGGATCATCGGCGACTTCGCCGCCGACACAACGGCCCTGCGCGCCCGCGCCGGGGCGGCGGTGACGGCGCTGAAGGGGCATCCGGCCTGCAACGGGCAGGTGGCGGCGATCGGCTATTGCTTCGGCGGCCGCACCGTTCTGGAACTGGCGCGCGCGGGGAACCCCGATGTGCTGGGCGTGGTGAGCTTCCACGGCGCGCTGGACAGCGTGACCCCGGCGGAAAAGGGCAAGGTCAAGGCCAGGATCCTGGTGTGCCACGGGGCCGAGGACGAGCTGGTCCCGCACGAGCATCTGACCGCCTTCCTGACCGAAATGGCGAATGCCGAGGCGGACTGCCAGACCATCGCCTATACCGGCGCGAAGCACAGCTTCACCAATCCGGAGGCGAAGGGCCAGCTGATGGCCACCATCATCTATGAAGCCCGCACCGACGCCCGGTCGTGGGCGGCGATGCAGACCCATCTGGCCGAGGTGTTCGGCTGACCCTGCTGCCACCTGTTGCCGCGTGGAACAGCCGATAACCAGATCGGTTGTTCCACGTGGAACATTTCCCTACACTGCAATATCAATGATTTGGTACCATATCCTGTTGGATTTGTAGGGAAATATCCAACAGACGGCGATGTCAGTTGCCCACCCGTGTCCAGGTTTCGCTGCGGCAGCCGGTGTT
>NZ_JAYRCW010000012.1:36029-38794 GCF_041909755.1 Sandaracinobacter sp. | reverse complement strand
CCCGTCGCCCGCGGGGGGGGGGGCCCGCCGCCCCCCGCACCGGCCGGGTGGCGCCCGGCGGGCGCGGCACGCCCCAGCGCTGGATCGCGGAGCCGGCATCCGCGAACACCGGGAGTACCGCGCTGGAACTCCGGCCTTCGGCATCCCTGCCCTCACCCGCGACACCGCCCCTCACGCTCAGCCATGCGGGCGGTTTGCTCACGCTGACCGACAGCCTCGGCGCAGTCCTTGGCACCGGGGTGCCGGGTGGCTGGATCGAAGGCGACGGCGTCTCCGTTCGGCTGACGGGCGCGGCGGCAGACGGCGACAGCTTCGCCATCGAGCGAAACGGGGCGAAGTCCGGCGCGAACGGCAACGCCCTTGCCCTTCTCGCCCTCAGGGACAGCGGCGCCACCACGCCCGGCGCAGAGGCGGACGCGCTGGTCAGCCGTGTCGCGGTTGCCGCAGCGGCCCGCCAGCAGCGGTTCGAGATCGCGCGCGAGAACCGCAACCAGGCGGCCGAGGCGCTGTCGCTCGCCTCCGGCGTGGACCTGAACAGCGAGGCGACGGACATGCTGCGGCTGCAACAGGCTTATGGCGCCAATGCCCGCATCATCCAGGCCGCGCGCGAGATCTTCGAAACGCTGCTCCAATCCAGCCGCTGAAAAGGCCCCTGCCCATGCCGACGCCGCTCTCCGTCAACGCCCGCAGCCCCCTCCTCGCACAGGCAGACCGGATGGGGGCGCTCGACCGGGAGGTGGAGCGGCTGGGCCGCCAGATCGCCCTTGGCGAACGCTTCACCACCCCGTCCGAGGATCCTGCCGCCGCCAATCGCGCCGCGCAGCTGCTGCGGCTGGACAGCCGGCTGGAGGCGGATCAGCGCAGCCTTACCCGGGCGGAAGGCCGGCTG
Organism: Sandaracinobacter sp.; assembly: GCF_041909755.1. Lineage (NCBI taxonomy): Bacteria > Pseudomonadati > Pseudomonadota > Alphaproteobacteria > Sphingomonadales > Sphingosinicellaceae > Sandaracinobacter > Sandaracinobacter sp. Next base: position 37,905 of record NZ_JAYRCW010000012.1, on the reverse strand, counting down.
GCGCTGGCCGAAACGGCCGTGGGAACGGCCAGTTCCGCTCTGCTGCGCGCCCGCGAACTGGCGCTGATGGCCGCCAGCGACACGCTCACGCCGCAGGACCGGCAGGTGATCGCGCGAGAGGTGGAAGTGCTGCGCACACAGCTGCTGGATGCGGCAAACGCCCGCGACGAATCCGGCCTGCACCTGTTCGCCGGCGCACGGAACGGCCAGCCCGCCTATGTGCAGCTGCCCGACGGCGGCATCGAATGGCAGGGCTTCGACCGGGCGGCAGGCGCCGAGGCCGCCGGGATCGGCCGCACGGCTTCGCCGCCGGGGCCTCTGCTGTTCGGCGCGGGCGACGGCTCTGCCTTTGCGGTTCTGGGCGATCTGGCCGAAGCGCTGGCGGAAAGCGACCAGGCCCTTCGCCAGACGCAGATGGTAAGTGTGCTGTCCGGGCTGGAGCGCGCGACGGATCGCCTGCTCGATGGGCAATCGCGCATCGGCGCGGGCCGCGCCCGCATCGGGGACGAGGCGGACCGGCTGGCGGAGGCGCGGCTGCAGACGGCAGAGGCGCTGTCTGCCGCGAAGGGGCTGGACATGACGGCCGCGATCACGCGGCTGGACGCCCTGAAAACCACGCTGGAGGCCGCACAGGCCAGCTTCGCCCACATCTATGACGGCACCCTGTTCGACCGCATCGGCTAAACCGGAACGCGGCAGGGCCGTATCCCAGCCGGACCGATCTGTCCGCGCGCACAGGGAGAAACAGCCGCCATGATGGCCATTGCCGGAATCGTCGTGCTTCTGGTGATGGTGTTCGGCGGCTTTGCGCTGACCGGCGGGTCGCTGGGGCCGGTCTTTCACGCGCTGCCCCATGAAATGCTGATCATCGGCGGCGCGGCCATCGGCGCGATCATCGTTTCCAACGACCTGAACAGCCTGAAGCAGATTGGCGGGGCGTTCGGCCGGATCGTGAAGGGCCCAAGGTTCCGCAAGGCCGATTATCTGGGCGCGATCTTCCTGACCGTCCGGCTGATGCGGATGCTGAAGACGGAAGGCGCCGTCGCGGTCGAGCCGCATGTGGAGGCCCCCGATTCATCGGCGCTGTGGGCCGAGTTTCCGGCACTGAAGGGCGATCATTTCTTCGTGCATCTGGTGACGGACACGCTTCGCCTGCTGGTGGTTTCCACCGGCACGGTCAGCTCTGTCGCGATCGAGGATGTGCTGGATTCCGCCATCGAGACCCATCACCACGATGCGATGCGCCCCGCGACGGAGCTGCAGACGCTGGCGGACGCGCTTCCGGCGCTGGGGATCGTCGCTGCGGTGCTTGGCGTGGTGAAGACGATGGGCTCCATCGATCAACCGCCGCCGGTTCTGGGCGGGATGATCGGCTCCGCGCTGGTCGGCACCTTCCTGGGCGTGCTGTTGGCCTATGGCATCGTGGGGCCGATGGCGGCGCGGCTGAAGGCGATTCTGGAGGCGGACGCCGAAATCTATCAGGTCGCGCGGCGCGTGATCCTGGCCTCCCTGCGGAACCAGCCGCAACCCATCGTGCTGGAAACGGCCCGCACGGCGATCCGCCCGGCCAACCAGCCCGCCTTCACCGAAGTGTTTGAAGGCGTTCGCGGAAAATGACGGCAATGGGCCCCCTTCCCGAACCGGAAGTGCTGGTGAAGAAGGTGAAGGCCAGCGCCCATGCCGCGCATCATGGTGGGGCCTGGAAGGTGGCCTATGCCGATTTCGTGACGGCCATGATGGCCTTCTTCCTGCTGATGTGGCTGCTGGGCGCCACCAACGAAGATCAGCGCAAGGGCATCGCGGATTATTTCGCGCCGACGGTGATGGAATCGGAAACCTCAGGCGGATCGAACGGCATGCTGCAGGGCCGGTCGCT
>NZ_JAYRCW010000012.1:0-36019 GCF_041909755.1 Sandaracinobacter sp. | reverse complement strand
CACACCACGCGGGGGGGCGTGCAAACCCCGGCCCCGTACCAGGCCGCCCGCGGCGCCCGCGCGCCGACCCGATCCGACGACGGGCAGCTGCGGAAGGTGGAAAGCGAGATCCGCAAGCGCATCGCGCGCGATCCCGGGCTGAAATCGCTGATCGGCCAGATCCGCTTCACCCACACACCCGAAGGGCTGCGGATCGAACTGATCGACAGGGCCGACTATTCGATGTTCGTGAGCGGCGGCACCGAAATGGACCCGCGCGCCCGCAAGCTGCTGCTGCTGGTGGCGGAGAGCATCGACGGGCTGCCCAACCGCATCGCGATCCGCGGACATACGGACGCCCAGCCCTTCAGCAGCGGCCGCCGCAGCGCGGGCGCGAACAACTGGACACTTTCTGCCGGGCGCGCCGAAGCCACCCGTGCGGCGCTGGCGGCCAGCGGCGTTCGGGAAGACCGCTTTTCCCGGCTGGAAGGCGTGGCCGACACCGAACCCACCAACCCGGACAATGTGTTCGATCCACGAAACCGCCGCATGAGCATCACCCTGTTGCAGGGCTGACGCCAGCCCCATATCGGGGAACGCAATGGCCCGCCCTCCTGCCCCCGCCCTGCCCGGCAGCCCGGACCGCTTCGCCGAGGACGCGGCCACCTATGCGCTGACCGGAAGCCGCCCCGATCTGGACATGGGCGTGGCTGCGATCCGCAACACGCTGAAAACACTGGGGCCGGAACCCGGCGTCTATCGCATGCTGGATGAGCGGGAACAGGTGCTCTATGTCGGCAAGGCGCGCTCGCTGAAGAACCGCGTTGTCAACTACACGCAGGTCGTTCGCCTGCCGCGCCGGTTGCAGCGCATGGTTTCACAGACGCGGCGGATGGAAATCGTCGTCACCCGGTCGGAAGCGGAAGCGCTGCTGCTGGAAGCCCAGCTGATCAAGCGGTTCCGGCCGGCCTATAATGTCCTGCTGCGCGACGACAAGAGCTTCCCCTTCATCGCGCTGGATGAAAGCCATGATTTTCCAAGGCTTTCCAAGCATCGCGGGGCACGCCGGCCGGATACGCAATATTTCGGCCCCTTTGCGTCCGCAGGCGCCGTCAACACCACGCTGAACGCGCTCCAGAAGGTGTTCCTGCTGCGCTCCTGCTCTGACAGTTACATGGCCAACCGCACGCGGCCCTGCCTGTTGTTCCAGATCCGCCGCTGTTCCGCCCCTTGCGTGGATCGGATCGACGAGGCTGGCTATGCCGAACTGGTGGACGACGCGCGGCAGTTCCTGACCGGGCGCAGCCAGCAGGTGCAGCGGAAGCTGGGCGAACGCATGGCGGCAGCAGCCGGCCAGCAGGATTACGAACTCGCCGCCGTGCTGAGGGACAGGCTGAAGGCGCTGACCAGCATCCAGGGCAGCCAGGCGATCAACGCGGAAACCGAGGCCATCGATGCCGACGTGATCGCCATCCACCAGAAGGATGGCATTGCCTGCGTGCAGATTTTCTTCATTCGCGGCGGGCAGAACTGGGGGCATCGCGCTGTATTTCCAAGCCATGTCGGCGGAATACCTGAGCCGGAAATCCTGACCGCCTTTCTGGGCCAATTCTATTCGGACCTGCAGGCGGCGCCGCTTCTGCTGCTGGACAGGGAGGTGCCTGAGGCCGATCTGCTGTCCGAAGCGCTGGCCACGCGCGCCGGGCACAAGGTCGAGTTGCGGATGCCCCGACGCGGGCATCTGAAGCGATTGGTGGAGCAGGCCGAGCGCAATGCTGCGGACGCCGTGCAGCGAAGGCTTGCGGAATCGACCACCCAGCGCCGCAACCTGGACGCGCTGGCGGAGTTCCTGGCGCTTCCGGCCCCGCCCGAACGGATCGAGATCTACGACAACAGCCACATCCAGGGCACGAATGCGCTGGGCGCGATGGTCGTCGCCACGCCGGACGGGCTGGCGAAGAGCCAGTATCGCAAGTTCAACATGAAGCAGGCGGATCTGACTCCCGGCGACGACTTCGCCATGATGAAGGCGATGCTGACGCGGCGCTTCGCACGGCTGCAATCTGAATCCCCCGACGGCGGAGAGGATTGGCCGGACCTGCTGCTGATCGACGGCGGCAAGGGGCAGGTTTCGGCCGCCGTCGGCGCGCTGAAGGCGCTGGAGGTGGACGATGTCGCCATTGTGGGCGTCGCCAAGGGCCCGGACAGGAACGCCGGGCGGGAAATCTTCCACCTGCCCGACGGGCGGGAACTGACATTGCCCCCGAACGATCCGCTGCTGTTCTTCCTTCAGCGGCTGCGGGATGAAGCCCACCGGTTCGCGATCGGCGCGCATCGCAGCAAGCGCAGCAAGGCGCTGACGGTTTCCACGCTGGATGATGTGCCGGGCATCGGGCCGGCCCGGAAAAAGGCGCTGCTCATGCATTTCGGAACGGCAAGAGCGGTGAAGAGCGCGGCGCTGGAAGACCTGCTGAAGACGCCCGGAATCAACCGGGCAATCGCAGAGTCAATTTACGAGCATTATCACCCAAAACCTTGATTTTTAATATTGGTTAACGCCGTTAACTATCTTCATTTCTGATATGAAGATGGCAGGGCGATCTGCATGGCCTGCACGAGCACGGCTTCATCCTGCGCCCGCACGCGGGGATAGCTGCCCGGCGCTTCATAAAAGGCGGCAACCACCAGCGGCGCGCCGTTCGGCGGCCAGAAGATGGCGACGTCATTGATCCGGTCCGGCATGCCCTTCGCGCCGCCGGTGCCGGTCTTGTCCCCTGCCCGCCAGCCCGGCGGAGTTGCTGCGCGCAGCCGCCGCATGCCCGTGCGTGTTTCCTCCATCCAGCCCGCCAGCAGCGCCCGGCTCGCAGGTTTCAGGACGGGGCCATGTACAAGCGCAGCCGCAGACATTGCCATCGCGCGCGGCGTGGTCGTGTCGCGCGGGTCTGCGCCCAATACCAGATTCATGTGCGGCTCGATCCGGTCCAGGCGGGTTGTCTTGTCCCCCATCGCCCGCAGGCGCCCGGTGAAGCCGGCAGGGCCGCCCAGCTGCTTCACCAGCAGGTTTGCGGCGACATTGTCGCTCGTCACCTGCGCGGCCCGGGCAAGTTCGCCGATGGAGAGGCTTTTCCCAACCATTGGCGCCGTCACCGGCGCATGCGGCACCAGATCCGCCTTCCGGATCGGAACCTGCGTGTCCAGCCGCAGCTCGCCCCGGTCGGCTGCCTTCAGGATCGCCCCCGCCAGCAACAGCTTGAAGGTGGAACACATGCCGAACCGCTCATCCAGCCGGTGGCCCGTTACCTTGCCGCTGCCGGTATCCAGCAGCGCGAAGCCCAGCCGGCCGCCCATGGTGGATTCCAGCCCCTTCAGGTCTGCGGGCGCCATCCCACCCAGCATCAGGCCGCCCGAAGCCGCCATCACCCCGCGCCGGGTCAGTCCGATTTCCATTTCCGTCCCTCCCAAATCCCGCTATTTCCGCGCGCCGGGCCGGGGCTCAAAGTCCACCGGCTTCTGCGAGGGTCTGCCCATGATCGATCTCTACACGGCCGCCACGCCCAACGGCTACAAAGTCTCCGTCGCGCTGGAGGAAATGAAGCTTCCCTACCGCGTCCACGCCGTGAACCTGATGTCGGGCGAACAAAAGACGCCGGAGTTCCTGGCGATAAACCCCAATGGACGGATTCCAGCCATTGTCGACGATGGCTTTGCCGTGTTCGAATCGGGCGCGATCCTGATCTATCTTGCGGAAAAAACAGGCCTTCTGATGCCCTCTGATGTGCAGGGCCGCAGCCGGGTGATTCAGTGGCTGATGTTCCAGATGGGCGGCATCGGCCCGATGATGGGCCAAGCCAATGTGTTCTATCGCTATTTCCCGGAACGCATCCAGCCCGCCATCGATCGTTATCATGGCGAGGTGAAGCGCCTGTTCGGCGTGCTGGACAGGCATCTGGCAGACAATGAGTGGCTCGCCGGCGATTACAGCATCGCCGACATCGCCAACTGGTGCTGGACGCGCACGGCCCGCTGGTCCGGCGTCGATCCGGAACCATTCGAGAATATGGCCCGCTGGCACCGCGCCATTGCCGAGCGGCCGGCCGCCGTGCGCGGCATCGCCGTTCCCCAAAGCGCGGAGCTGCCGGCGAAGGACGAGGAGGCGGCGAAGAAGTTCGCAGACAACGCCCGCACCATCGTGGAGATGGGAAAACCCTGAACCCCATCCCGGATCTGTCATGAACATCGGCCAGAACGGGGCCATGTCGATTGTCACCCGGTTCCGCGCGGCGCTGTTCCTTGGCACAATGGCCGCCATGGCATCCCCGATTTCCGCTACGCCGCCGCTCGTCATCGCCCATCGCGGCGCATCCGCCGACCGGCCGGAACATACGCTGGCGGCCTATAGCCTGGCCATCGAGCAAGGCGCGGATGTAATCGAGCCGGATCTCGTGGCTACCAAGGACGGCCACCTCGTCGCCCGGCACGAGAATGAGATTTCCGGCACCACAGACGTGGCGGATCGCCCGGAATTTGCCGCCCGCCGCACCAGAAAGACGATCGACGGCCAGGCGTTCGAAGGCTGGTTCACCGAGGATTTCACCCTTGCCGAGCTGAAAACCCTTCGCGCGAAAGAGCGGCTGCCCCAGCTTCGCGCCGCCAACATGGCGTTTGATGGCCAGCAAACCATTCCAACGCTTCAGGAAATCCTGGAACTGGTGAAGGCGGCGGAGGCGCGCACCGGCCGCCGCATCGGCCTCTATCCCGAAACCAAGCACCCCAGCCATTTCCGTGGCATTGGCCTGCCGCTGGAGGAACCGCTGCTGGCCGCGCTTGCCCGGGCCGGCTATCGCGAGGCGACGGACCCTGTGTTCATCCAGAGCTTCGAGGTGGGCAACCTGCAGGCCATCCGCCCCCGCACCCGGCTGCGGCTGATCCAGCTGATGGCGGCCGAAGGCGGCCCACCTGACCTGCCCGGCCAAAGCTATGCCGACATGCTGAAACCGGCGGGGCTGAAGGCGATTGCCCGCTATGCCGATGGCATCGGTGTTGAAAAATCGCTGGTCATTCCGCGGGATGCAGACGGCAATCTCGCCCGCCAGACGGATCTTGTGGCCGAGGCCCATGCGGCCGGGCTTGCTGTCCATGTCTGGACCTTCCGGCCGGAGAATCATTTCCTGCCGGCCGCCGCCCGTTCGGGCGAGGATCCGCGTGCGCGCGGCGATGCCGTGGGCGAAATCCGCGCCTTCCTGGCCGCGGGAATCGACGGCCTGTTCAGCGATTCCGTTCCCGATGCCGTGAAAGCCCGCGCCACGCTTCCCACGGGCGAACCTCTGCCCTGAGACCGCGCCAGTGCCGGCAGGCCCGGCCCAGCGCCAGATCGCCCTTCCCCCGCGCCACTTGCAACAGCCGCGCCCGTGCGTCGGCAAAGCCCGGCTCCGCATCCGCCTCCGGCGCAGGCGCCCAGCCTTCCAGAACGGCGATATCGTTCAGGGTTCCCAGATCTTCCTGAAGCTTTTTCAGCGCGTTCAGAAATGGCTTTTGCCGAAACTCAACCGGTGAAATATCAATAGAATATCGTATTTTCTTCAAAAGTTTTCGGAACTCGTGCCGATCGGCATCGCTCAGCGTCGACAGCCTGTCACCCAGCCGTGCGGCGCGTTTCCACAGGCGCGTCAGCACGCGGGCGGACAGCGCGCCGGCGGGCCGATCCGCCCGCCGCTCCCCCGGCCGCCAGCCACCAACGGCGGCCAGCTCGATCAGCCGGATCGCAAAGCCGGTCGCGCCCGCCGCCAGCAGCGCAGAGCGGGTTTCAGCACGGACAGCCGTGTTTGCCTGCCGCAGCGATAGCGACAGCGCATCGTCGGCCACGGCCTGCATTTCGGCGGTCAGCACGTCGCTGTCCCGCAGCGGGGCGATCAACCGCCCCAGATCGCGGGCCGTGGCCGCCAGCTCTTCGGACACCGGCCCGGCCAGCAAGGGGCGGTGAAGCCGTTCCGCTGCCCGTAGCCGCCGCAGCGCCACGCGCAACTGGTGCGGGCCCTCGGGATCGTCAAAGCGGTGCAGCATCGCCAGGTTCGCCGCCACGGCAGCGGCTGAAGCCGCAATCGCCGCGCGCCAGGCCTCCTCTCCGCTCATGCCGCTTTCGGGCGGCGTCGGGCGCCCGGCCGTCACGGAGGGTCGCCACGCTACGCCCTCAGCCAGCGCTTCGCCGCGTGCGGCCTTGTTCGGGATGGAAAGGTCAGCCGGCACATCCCCGATCAGCGACCGGGCGACCGCGAACAGCGCTTCGGGGGATCCGCCCAGCAGCTCGAACTCCACCTCTGAAACGGGATCCTGCCGCCCGCCCGCCCGGATCGCGCCCCGGTCCAGCGCCACTTCCACCAATCCATGCGCGTGCGGGATCTGCCAGAGGCGGCGCGAAACCCGCGTTTCGAACCGGGCGGCAAGGCCCTCCCCCGCGATCAGGCCGGTTAGCCGCTCCCGCAGCGCGGCATCGGAAACGGCCGCCAGATCGGGCGTCGCGCGACCCACGGGCGCATTCGCTTCGCGGACGGCGTGAAATCCCCCCAGCTGGCTGCGCCCGGCCTTCACCGTCTGCACCAGCCGCCGGCCCTCCCGGCGGATGCGGAACGCGATTCCGTCGGCCGAAAGTCGCCGGTCCGCCGTGTCGAAATAGATTGCCGCCAGCGCGATCCGGCGGCCTTCCTCGCCTGTCAGCCGCTTCAGGCGGCGCGCCACCTTCGCGCTGTCCGATGCCGTCAGGCCCGCCTTCAGTTCGATTTCCAGACCGGCCATGTCCGCCCCCAGACCGCCCCTGACCGTTCAGGCCGAAGGCGGCGCGCCGCCCGCCTGCCGCGCGATCAACAGGTTCATCCGCGCCGCCGCGATCAGCCGCCCCCGTTCCCGCTGCCAGGCCTCCACCCGAACATTGGCGACCCTGCGGCCCATCCGCATGAGGATCGCTTCGGCAAACACATCCTCCAGCGCGCCTTCGCGCAGATAATCGACCGTCACGTTCACCGGCTTCACCAGCGCGGGATCGCCCGCCAGCGCGTCCATCACGGCCATGTTGGCGGCAATCTCCATCAGCCCCGCGACAGAGCCGCCGTGCAATCGGCCCGGCGAACCGATCAGCCGGTCGGCATAGGGCATCCTCAGCACATTGCCCTCCCGCACCAGGCCGAGCATCGCGGCATAGGGCGGCAAGCTGGGCGGCGCGCTCATGGGTCGGCGCTCGTGAACATGAAGGTGCCCGCCACATGGGCGATCGGATGGCCGGGATCGCCATCATGGGCGATCCCGCGCACGAACGCCACGCGCCGGGTGATCTTGTAGCATTCCGCCCGGCCGATCACCGTCTTCCCCGGTTCGGCAGGCCGCAGATAATCGCAGCGCAGGTCCAGCGTCGCATGCGGCTCGAACTTCCCATGCTTCACGATCACCGAGAAGCCGGCCGCCGAATCCATCAGGGAAAAGACGGCGCCGGATGCGATCACGCCCGTTTCCGGATAGGCCACAAGCTGCGGCGCATAGGGCATTTCCAGTTCGGCCCAGTCCGGCCCCATCGCACGGAATCCGATGCCCAGCGCCTGCAGGTGCGGCACCGCCGACATGAAGCGGTCCACATAGCGCTTCAGCCGCGCCTCTGCCTCCAGATCGGGTTTGGGCGTCGCGTCCTCGATCATGCCGCCAACCTTCGGGCTGCTTCGCGCACGCGCGAAATCATGTTGGGCACCCCCTGTGTCCGGTTGGCGGAAAGGTGCCGCTTCAGGCCCAGGGCTTCAAGCTCCGCCTCGATCGGAACCGCCAGGATGGCGGCGGGCGCCTTGCCGTCCACCAGGCTGACGATGGCGGCGACGACGCCGCGCGTGATGTCGGCGTTGCTGTCGGCCTGGAAATGCAAGAGGCCACCTGTTTCCAGCGGATAGACCCAAACATCCGCCGAACAGCCGGGCACCTTCGTCGCCGCGGTCTTCAGCGCGGCGTCCATCGGCGGCAGGCGGCGGCCGAATTCGATCAGCGCGCGATACCTGTCGTCGGTATCCAGCGCGGCGTCCCATTCATCGACCAGATCCGAAAAAAGAAGGGGCATGGCAACCGGATAGAGCCGGCGGCCATGCCCTTCAAGCCTTCCAACCCGGAAAGCGGATTTCCATGCCTCAGATCAGCGGGCGGTCGCCCTCTCCGGCGGGCTTGCGCGGCGGCAGGCTGCGCAGCTTCTCGATCTCGTCCGACAGCTGCCGGCCCGGATCCGTCGCCAGCTTCTCCAGCGTCACGACCCGATCCTTCAGCGCGGTGATTTCCTTCCGCAGCTGGGGAACCTCATCCGTCTGCCCCATGCGCACATAGGGATTTTCAGGCGAATATTTCTCCCAGCGGCGCGTTTCCTTGTTCCAACGCCCGCCGCTCATCACCCGGCCCACCACCACGATGGCGACGATGATGACGACTGCTTCCCAGAACCCCATGTCTCAATCTCCCCCCGGCCCCCGGCCGGTCCTGTCTCAGTGGCGAAGGTCTTCGATTTCGCGGCTCAGCCGGCGGCCGTCGTCCGTCGCGATGCGCTCCAGCGTCTGCACCCGGTCTTTCAGGGCGCCCAGTTCGGCCTGGAGCTGGGCGTTTTCCGTGGTCAGCAGCTTCAGCCGCTCGATCGCCTCGTTGTTGTGCACCGGCTTCAGCGCCTGGCCCCAGCTGCCTTCCAGCGGATAGCCATGCTTCACGCGCAGCCAGGTGGTGAAAACCCAACCGACCATCGCGGCAATGCCGACGATCGCGAAGGCAGGAGAAGTCAGAAATTCCATGTCGTCGGCTCCTTACTGGTCGATCCGGGGGGGAGTGGCGGTGCGGGCGGCGGAAATGCCCAGCCCGTCGATCTCGTCCGCCAGCGCCTGGCGCTTGTCTGTCAGGATGCGTTCCAGCACGGCGACCCGCGCTTCCAGCTTGGCGACGCGGGCCTGCGCCACGTCCGCCGCCGCGCTGGTCATGTCGCTGGTGCTGCGCTCCATCAGGTCCAGCTTGCGGTTCTGCACCTGCCGCCAGTTCTTCATGATGATCGCCACGATCGGGATCATCAGCGCAATGACGGGAACGATGAAGGGTGTGTTGAACATCTGTTGTGCCCCTCTTTGGCGAATGGCTTACTGGTGCTTCAGGTCATCGATCTCGCGGGCCAGGCGGTTGTTCGGGCTGGTGTAGGCCAGCTCGATGTCGCGCAGGCGGCGGTCGATGTCGCGGAAGCTCGAACGCACTTCCCGGATCGAACGACCGGGGGCGGCGCGGGTCTTCTGCCAGAACTGGCGATCTTCCGGATCGGCTTCCTCCAGATAGAAGTTGCCGGGCTTCGCATCCGCGACCCAGCCGATCACGAGATAGGCGATCAGCGGGAAAGGGAAGCCGAACATGGTGGCAAGAACCGTTGCCACCCGAACCCACAGAACGTCGAAGCCGGTGTAGTCGGCAATGCCCGCGCAAACGCCCATGAACTTGCCGTTGCGCTTGTCCAGATAAAATCCAGTGCGGCGTGCCATTTCCCTATCCCTTCGTTTTCAGATTCTTGTTGTCGTTTGTTCAGATCATGTTGTCGCGGCGGCGAAGCTGCGGGTGGAACTCCACATTGCTCGCTTCGTTGCGCAGGTCGGTGATCCGCGTGGGCTCGCCCCGGTCCGCTGCGATGATCCGTTCGATCGTCAGCATGCGGTCGTCCAGGCGGCGGGCGATGTCGTGCAATTCGTCCAGAAGATTTTCGTCCTCCAGCGTGATCGACTTCGCCTGCTTCCACTTGGTCATGTAGTGCAGGAACAGCCAGGGCATCCCCACGAAGATCGAAAGAACGGCTGTCAGCGGAATGGCGGCTTCAAGGGCTTCCATCGTTCAGCTCCTCAGTGCTTTTGCTGCATGCGCGCCTTCAGCTCGGCGAGCTCGGCGGCGACGGCGTCGGTGGTGCGCAGCTCCAGGATTTCTTCCTCGAGGCTCTTCGGAACGGGCGCCAGATCATAGACCTCGGCGCGGCCCTCGGCCATGTCCACCCGGCGTTCCAGAACCTCGAAGCGGCTGAAGGCCTCTTCCACGCGGTTGCCGCGGGTCATGGCGCGGGCGCGGGCCCGGCTCTGGGCGCCTTCCAGGCGGGTCATCAGGGCGTTCTGCCGGCTGCGCGCCTCGCGCAGCTTGGCTTCCAGCTTGGCGATGTCGTCCTCGAAGGCGCGCAGGGTCTCATCCAGCACCTCCACTTCGCCCTTCAGCATGTTGGCGGTCTGGCCGACCTTCTGCTTTTCCATCAGCGCGGCGGCGGCGAGATCCTCGCGGTCCTTCGAAAGGGCCAGCTCGGCCTTTTCCGCCCAGTTCGACTGCGCCTGATCGAGCTTCAGGATGGTGCGGCGCATTTCCTTCTGGTCGGCAATGGTGCGCGCGGCAGAGGCGCGGACTTCGACCAGCGTCTCTTCCATCTCCATGATGACGAGGCGGATGGTCTTGGCCGGGTCCTCGGCCCGTTCCAGCAGGTCGCTCACATTGGCCTGGATGATGTCTCGTGCGCGGGAAAAGATACCCATTTTCAGCTCCTGAAAAGTGTCCCGGTTCCGGTTCGGGATGTATTCGGGGTGGAGTATAGCCGGTTTCGTGGGGGCGGTGACCACAAGAAACTGGCCCGGACGGGAAAGCGAGAGAGGGGATGAAGCCTCCCCGCCCGGGCCAGGTTCCGCCTGCTCAGGCTGCATCGGCAACCCCGGGACTGACGGCAGACGGGATGGTGGAAACCGCTTGGATCGGCAGGGCGATCGCGGGGCCGGCCGCCACCGTCAGCGAAAGGCCGCCCGCAATCAGGGCAACCAGGCCGAACAGCGGCAGACGGATGATTTCGGCGAAACGGGCACTCATGGCCAAACTCCTGTGTCAGATGCTTTTGGTTTTGCAGGTTCCGTGCCAACTTCATGTCTCGAAAAAAAGACATTTGTTTTCAACATATTGTCTGTTTTCTCGAAACGGGTGTCGGCCCAAGGATTCGTGCAAATTCCGAACTGTTGGAAATTTCCACCAATCGCGTTAGGGTCGCGCCATGCCAGACAAACCCACGCAGCTCATCGGCCAGTCCAGCGCATTCCTCGACGCCGTGGAGCGTGCCAGCGCCGCCGCCGCGCTCAGCCGCCCCGTGCTGGTTGTCGGCGAACGCGGCACCGGCAAGGAAATGATCGCGGAACGGCTGCATCGCCTCTCGCCCCGGTGGGACGAGCAGCTGATCAGCCTGAACTGCGCCGCCCTGCCCGAAACGCTGCTGGATGCGGAGCTGTTCGGCTATGAGGCCGGCGCCTTCACCGGCGCCGTCAAGGCGCGCGCCGGCCGGTTCGAGGAAGCCGATGGCGGCACCCTGTTCCTGGACGAGATCGGGATGCTGACGGCCGCCGGCCAGGAACGGCTGCTGCGGGTGGTGGAATATGGGGAGCTGACCCGGCTGGGCAGCACGCGCCCGGTGCAGGTCGATGTGCGCGTGGTGGCCGCCACCAACGAGGATCTGCCGAGGCTGGCCGAAACCGGAAAGTTCCGCGCCGACCTTCTGGACCGGCTGTCGTTCGAGGTTATCACCCTGCCCCCGCTGCGCGCGCGGATCGATGATGTCCGGCCGCTGGCGGATTTCTTCGGCCGCCGCATGGCCTCTGAACTGGGCTGGCGCGGCTTCCCCGGATTCAGCCCGCGCGTGCTGGACGAGCTGGAATCGCACGACTGGCCCGGCAATGTGCGGGAGCTGAAGAATGTGGTGGAGCGCGCCTGCTACCGCTGGGGCGAAGCGGACCGCCCGATCGGCACGCTGGACCTTGACCCGTTCGACAGCCCCTGGCGGCCAAAGGGCGCCTTTGCAAAGCCGGCGCAGACGATCACGCCGGAACCGGTGATGGGTGCGGCCGACGGCAGTGCCCCGCCGCCCGCCGATGCGCCCGAACCGGTCCCGTCCGATTTCCGCGGCGCCGTTTCCGCCTTCGAGCGCAAGATGCTGGAACAGGCGCTTGCCGCCTGCCGCCACAACCAGCGCCGGGCCGCCCAGCTGCTGGGCCTCAGCTATGATCAGCTGCGCCACGCCATGAAGCGCCACAAGCTGCTGTCGGCAGACGCCTAGGTTTCGGCGGCTTCCCCGCGCACCGGCTCTGGCGGGTGCAGCAGCAGCCGTTCCACGCGCCGCCCGTCGCTGGAGGCGATCTCGATCGTCCAGCCGTTGGCATGCACCAGCTTCTCGCCCACGTCGGGCACGCGACCCGCCATCAGGAACGACAGCCCACCCAGCGTGTCCACCTCGTCGCCCAGTTCATGGTCGATGAAGCTTTCGCCCACCGCCTTTTCCAGATCGTCCAGGTCCAGCCGGGCGTCCGCCTCGATGGTGCCGTCCGGGCGTTTCAGCAGCAGCTCGGCTTCCTCCTCGTCATGCTCGTCCTCGATCTCGCCGACGATCTCCTCGACGATGTCCTCGATGGTGACGAGCCCGTCGGTGCCGCCATATTCGTCGACCACCACGGCCATGTGCGTGCGCTTGCGGCGCATTTCCGTCAGCAGGTCCACCACCGGCATCGCGGCCGGCACGAACAGCACGGGCCTCAGCAGGTCTTCCATCGTCGGCAGTTCGCCGCCCGGCCGCCGCCCGAACCGGTCCGCGATCACGGCATACACGTCCTTCACGTGCAGCATGCCCAGCACCGTATCCAGACTGCCGTCGTACACCGGCAGGCGGCTGTGCCCGGCCTCCCGGAACTGGCGGACGATCGCCTTGAAATCGCAATCCTTCGAAAGCCCGACGATGTCGGATCGCGGAACCGCGATATCGCCCGCCTGCTGCTCGGTCAGGTGCAGCATGTTCCGCAACATGGTGCGCTCGTCCTGATCCAGGTCGTCCGGATCGGCGCTTTCCTCCAGATGCTCGTCGATCGCTTCCTCGATCGATTCCCGCAGCGAGGCAGAGGGTTTCAGGTGCAAAAGCTCGCGGACGGCGCTCCACAGGCCGCCCGCGCTTCTAGGGGAAGGGTCGCTCATAAGCTCTCATCCACGGCGGCCCAGCCGGAATCGGCATAGGGGTCCGCAAGTCCCAGCCCGTTGAGAATGCGTGTCTCCAGGGCCTCCATCGCCTCGGCAGAGGCGTCGTCCAGATGGTCATGCCCCAGCAGGTGCAGGGTGCCATGCACCACAAGATGCGTCACATGTGCCTCTGGCACCAGGCGCTTTTCCCCGGCCTCGCGCAGCACGGTTTCGAAGCCCAGCGCCAGGTCGCCCAGCAGCAGGTCGGTTTCGCCATCCGCCAGCCAGCGCGCCAGCGCGTCCGGCGTGTGCATGGGAAAGCTCAGCACGTTGGTCGGCTTGTCCTTGCCGCGATAGTCCAGGTTCAGGCGCTGCATTTCCGCGTCATCGGTCAGCCGCACCGACACTTCAACCAGCGCATCCGGCAGGGCGACAAGCCGCCCCTGCCCTGCCGCTTCCAGCGCGGCCCGGATCGCGGCCTCGGCCAGTTCCTCCCATTCGGCCGCGTCGCCCCAGTCGCCGCCGACGACATCGCAATCGACGTCAAGCATCGGGCCCCGCCTGCGCCGGGCCTTCATACCGGTCCACGATCTGCCCCACGATCCGGTGCCGGACCACGTCCTTCGAGGAGAAGCGCTGCACCGCAAGCCCCTGGATTCCCTCCAGCCGCTGCACCGCGTCCGCCAGCCCGCTCTTGCCCGAGTCCGGCAGGTCCACCTGATTCGGATCACCGCAGATCACCATCCGGCTGCCCTCGCCAAAGCGGGTGAGGAACATCTTCATCTGCATAGGCGTTGTGTTCTGCGCTTCGTCGAGGATCACGAAGGCGTGCGCCAGCGTGCGGCCGCGCATGAAGGCGATGGGCGCGATCTCGATCTCGCCGCTGGCGATCCGGCGCTCCACCTGTTCGGAGGGCAGCATGTCGTACAGGGCATCATACAGCGGGCGGAGATAGGGGTCGACCTTCTCCTTCATGTCGCCGGGCAGGAAGCCCAGCCGTTCCCCCGCCTCCACCGCCGGGCGGGAGAGGATCAGCCGGTCCACCGATCCGGCGACAAGCTGGCTCACGGCCTGCGCCACCGCCAGATAGGTCTTGCCTGTGCCGGCCGGCCCCAGCGCGAAGATCATGTCGTGCTTCGACAGTGCCTGGATATATTGCGCCTGCGCCGGATTGCGGGCCATGATGGTCTTGCGGCGGGTGCGGATCATCGCCGGCGGCCCGCCGCCGCCCATGTCCACGCCCTCGGTCGTGGCATCGGCCGTCATCGCGATGGCCGCCTCCACATCCGCGCCGTCCACGCCCATGCCCCGTTCCAGCCGGGCATAGAGATCCTGCAGCACGTCGCGTGCGCGGGCGATGCCCAGCGGCTCGCCCTCCACCGCCACGCGATTGCCCCGCGCGGCGATATAGACGCCCAGCCGGTTCTCGATCGTGATCAGATTCTGGTCGAACTGCCCGAACAGGCTGCCCAGCAGCGCCGGGCGTTCGAACTCCAGCTCCAGCCGCGCGCGGCCGGGGGTGTCGGGGCTCTGGGCCGGATCGGCCTGTCGCTTCGCCATCAGGCAGCCGTCTTCATGGTCAGCAAACGTCCCTCCAGGCTGTTCGGGCCGGCCGATACCAGCTCCGCTCTCACAAGATCCCCGACCGAAAGCGTCGGATCCGTCACCACGACCGATTGCAGCCAGGGCGACTTGCCGATCCACTGCCCCGGCTGCCGTCCGCGCCGCTCGATCAGGATGTCGCAGCTCTGCCCCACGCTCCGGCGGTTGAACGCCAGCGACTGTTCCTGCAGCAGCGCCTGAAGCCGGTGCAGCCGCTCGCTCTTCACATCCTCGTCGATCTGGTCGTCCCGCTCGGCGGCCGGGGTGCCCAGCCGGGGCGAATATTTGAAGCTGAAGGCCTGCGCATAGCCCACCTGCTCCACCAGGCTCAGCGTGTCGGCGAAATCCTCCTCCGTCTCTCCGGGGAAGCCCACGATGAAATCCGACGTGATGGCAAGATCAGGGCGCATCGCCCGGAACCGGTCGATCAGGCCGAAATAGAAGGCGCGGTCATGCTTGCGGTTCATCGCCGCCAGGACCCTGTCAGAGCCGGACTGAACCGGCAGGTGCAGATAGGGCATCAGCTGCGGAATATCGGCATGGGCGCGGATCATCGCCTCGGTCACATCGCGCGGATGGCTGGTTGTATAGCGGATGCGTTCCACACCCGGCAGCGCGGCAATCGCCTCGACCAGCTGCCCGAAACCCTTGTTGCCGTCTGCCCAGGCGTTCACATTCTGGCCCAGCAGGGTGATTTCCCGCGCGCCGCCATCCACCAGCTGGCGCGCCTCTTCCACGATGGCGTCCAGCCCACGCGATGCCTCGGCGCCACGCGTATAGGGCACCACGCAAAAGGCGCAGAATTTGTCGCAGCCCTCCTGCACCGTCAGGAAGGCCGAAGGGCCCCGCCGGCGCCGGGCCGGCAGCGTGTCGAATTTCGGCAGCGCCGGCATGTCCAGATCCACCAGCGCCTTTGCGCCCGCCGCCTGTTCGGCCAGCAGCCGCGGCAGCCGGTGATAGGCCTGCGGCCCAACCACCAGGTCCACGGCGCCCGCGCGACGGATGATTTCCGCCCCTTCCGCCTGGGCCACGCACCCCGTCACGGCAATCACCGGCTTGTGCCCGGCCTCGCGGGCGCGGGCCGAAATGCGGCCGATCTCGTGATACAGCTTTTCGGCCGCCTTTTCCCGGATGTGGCAGGTGTTCAGGATCAGCACGTCGGCCGCTTCGCCGGATTCGCCGCCGGATTCGGTCATGCCTTCGGCTTGCAGCGCCTCGCTCATGCGCTCGGCGTCGTAAACATTCATCTGGCATCCGAATGACTTGATGGCGAAACTTCGAGTCAATTATCAGTCCTCAATCCTGGCCCCGCATCAGCCTGCGATAGCCCGCAGATACCACGTCGTGACAATGCCGCGCGAGGGCCTTCCTGTTCGGAAAATCCTGCGGGTAAACGGCCTCGTGGCACAGGATGCGGGCCTCGATCCGCCCCAGCTTCATCAGCCCGAAGGCATGGGGGGCCAGCTCCATGTCCCCGATCCAGGCGATGTCCAGCAGCCGCTGCCGCGTCAGCGGCAAGCCGTTCAGATGGGTATAGGCGATGGTGACGGGCTGGATCGGCACGCCCCGCGTCGCCTCGCCCTCCACCACGGAAAACAGCGTCGTCTTGAAGGGCAGCACATGCACGCCGTCGTTGCTGGTGCCTTCCGGGAACAGGATCACATTGCCGCCCGCCTTCAGCCGCTCGACAATGCTGCCGGCCTGCTCGCCAGCGCGGTGCCGCCGCTCACGCTCGACATAGATGGTGTCCTGGATATCGGCCAGATGCCCCACGATCCCCATGCCGCCCACTTCGGACTTGGCGACGAACGAGCCCTTCAGATGCGCGCCGAGAACCGGAATATCCAGCCAGGACAGATGGTTGGCGACATAAAGCACCCCGCCGTCCCGCGGCGTGCCGATCAGCCGGGATCGCACGCCGAACGAGCGGCTGACCGCCTTGTGCCACAGCATCGGAATGGCCTTCGCATCGCGCGGCCGGACCAGCTTGTGGACATGCGCCGGGCCGATCAGCGTGCCGGTCGCGGCAAGCGTGCCGGCCACCGTTTTCACATGGCCCAGCTTCTGGAACGGCGGCGATGTCAGGCGCCCCTGCGGGGGGCTGCCTGGCCAGTCTGCGCGGGTCACTTCCGCCATCAGGGGGTCAGGCCTTGCCCTTCCCGCCCTTCAGAGGCGCGCCATAGAGTTCCATCCGGTGATCGACCAGGCGATAGCCCAGGCGCGCGGCGATTTCCGCCTGCAACTGCTCGAGCGCATCGTCGTGAAACTCGATCACGTCGCCGGTCTCGATGTCGATCAGATGGTCATGATGCTCGTCCGGCGTCGGCTCATAGCGGGAGCGGCCGTCACGGAAATCATGCCGCTCCAGAATGCCCGCCTCTTCGAACAGGCGGACGGTGCGATACACGGTGGCGATCGAAATGCCCTTGTCGATCGCGGCCGCGCGGCGGTGCAGTTCCTCGACATCGGGGTGGTCCCGCGCTTCCGAAAGCACGCGCGCGATCACGCGCCGCTGCTCGGTGATCCGCAGCCCCTTCGCGTGGCAAAGCGCTTCGATATCGATCGTCCCGGGCATCAATCCATCCAGCAAAGGGGGCGTCGCTGCTCCCCGGTCCAAGGAATAGGCGCTGAACGGCTGAAGGGCAAGGCGCGGGCCCGGCCATCAGAGGCCGGACCCGCCCGGTCATTACTTCTTGCGCGTACGGCTCTTGGTGGTGCCGAGGCCGATGGACTTTGCAAGCTGGCGACGGGCTTCGGCATAGTTGGGGGCGACCATCGGATAGTCGGCGGGCAGGCCCCACTTGGCGCGATAGTCATCGGGCGTCATGCCATAGGCGGTCATCAGGTGCCGCTTCAGCATCTTCAGCTTCTTCCCGTCTTCCAGGCAGACGATATAGTCGGGCTTGATCGACGAGCGGACGGGAACGGCCGGTTCCTGCTTCACTTCCGGCGCCGGCGTGGGCGAACCCAGGCCGGAAAGCGTGGCGAACACATTCTGGATCAGCGTCGGCAGGTCGTTCACGGCCACGCTGTTGTTGGCAACATGGCTCGAAACGATGTCGGCCGTCAGCGCCAACAGGTCGTTGTGCTCAATCATATCGGTCATCACTTTGTCCTTGGATCTCGTGTTCCAGGCTTACGCCACATCTGCGGCCACTGGGTGCAACTGGATGGGAATCCAAGCCAGATAAACATCTGCACCGCGGCTGCGACCTTATCCTTGTTTAAGCGGATAAGCATCCATTCGCAGCTTGAAGAATGGAGTTCAAGTCCGTTCAGATCAGCAGTTCATGATTCGTCGCATCTTTACTGAATTGGCATTGCCAGCGTTATTGCATCGATGCTGTTGCCAAGCACTGTGCGATAATATCCGGGCCGCCGGCCTTCGATGCGGAAGCCCACCGATCGATAAAGGGCGATCGCCGCCTCGTTGCCCTCGCGGACCTCAAGGAACAGGCGGCTGGCGCCCCGGCTCCGGGCTGATTCGGCCACCTGTTCCATCATCTGCCGGCCAATGCCGCGCCCGCGCCATCCGGGCGCCACCGCGCACAGCAGCAGCTCCACCTCGTCGAGCACCTGCCGGTTCAGCGCGAACACCACCAGCTCCTGCCCCATATGCCCCAGATCCAGCCAGCCATTTCCCGCCTGCAGCAGGTTCGCGATCTGCGATTCGGTCCAGGCTTCGCGGAACAGCGGGTCGAACGCACCGGACGCCAGCTCGGCGGCCGCACCGCTGCCGGTTGCACCGGCACGGCTCCACCGCAGATCGCCGGCGTCAGGCGGCTGGGGCTGGTTCGGCGGCGCGGACATACAAAAGCTCTGCCGCGCCCAGCGCCCCGGTTTCAAGCCCTTCGATTGCAGCCGCCCGCGGCGGGATGGGCGCGGCGGAATCAGGCAGCAGGGCGATGGCTGTGCCGGCCACATGGTCATAGCCCGGCAGCAGGGCAGCCGCCTGGGCAGCGCTGAGCGCAACAGGCGGCAGGATGCTGCGCCGGCCTGGGCCATCAAAGCCTTCTGCCCAGATCTGCCCGCGCGGGGCTTCCAGCAGCACCAGAAGCCGCCCATCCTTCGGCGCCGCTGCAGCCACCAGCTGCGTCGAGCGCACACCCAGAAGATCGGCGTCCCACGCAAGGGCGAGCGCCCGCGCGGCCGCCAGCCCTACGCGCAGCCCGGTGAAGCTGCCCGGCCCTGTTTCCACCACCACATGGTCACAGCGGCAGGCCGGGCCACCGAACGGGGCGAGCAGGTCCGCGATCGCCGGCACCAGCGCCTCGGCATGGCCCTTCAGCATGGCGACATGCGATTGCGCCAGCAGGCAGCCGCCTTCCAGCAAGGCAAGCGACAGGTCATGCCCGGTCGCGATGACCAGCGTGCGGCCGGTCAGGCGATCCGGCATGCGTCCTCGAACGACAGGCGCGGCAGGCGCGGAAACTGCTTCTGGCCGGTGCCGCGACCGATCGAGCAGATGAAATTGGTTTCCACAGCCGTTCCGGCCCAGAATTCGGCGTCCACCCGGGCCTTGTCGAAGCCCGACATCGGCCCGGTATCCAGCCCCAGCGCCCGCGCCGCCATGATCAGCCATCCGCCCTGAAGGCTGGAATTGCGGAGCGCCGTCTCGCGGATATGCGCATCCTTCCCCTCGAACCAGCTTCGGGCGTCGGCGTGGGGGAACAACTCAGGCAGCCGGTGGTGAAACGCCATGTCCATGCCGACGATCACCGTCAGCGGCGCCTGGCGGATCTTATCGGGGTTGTTGCCCGTCGCGCAGTCGGCAAGCTTTGCCCGCGCTTCGGCCGAGGTGCAGAAGACGAATCGCGCCGGGCTGGAATTGGCGGACGTCGGGCCGAACTTCAGCAGTTCATACAGCTGGCGAAGCTGCGTTTCCGGCAGCGGATCCGTTTCCCAGTCATAATGGGTGCGCGCTTCTGTGAAGAGTTGTTCCAGCGCGGATTCGGCAAGCGGTTGATGCATCAGACAGCCCTGACCTCGGTGACTTCGGGAACATAGTGGCGCAGCAGATTCTCGATCCCGCCCTTCAGCGTGGCGGTGGAGGACGGGCAGCCCGCGCAGGATCCGCGCATGTGCAGGAACACGATCCCCTTCTGGAAGCCGCGATAGACGATGTCGCCGCCGTCATTGGCGACCGCGGGGCGCACGCGCGTATCGAGAAGGTCGCGGATCTGGGCGACGATCTCGGCATCCTCCGGATCGTCGAACGTCTCGGCTTCCACCGCCTCGCCTTCCAGCAGCGGCGCGCCGCTGGCGAAATGATCCACCAGCACGCCCAGCACATCCAGCTTCAGCATTTCCCAGTCGGAGCTGCCCGGCGCCTTGGTGACGCTGACGAAATCCGGGCCGAAGAACACCCGCTCCACATCGCCGAGCGCGAACAGGTTGCGGGCGAGAGGCGACCGCTGGGCGTCCTCGTGCGAGGCGAAATCCACGCCCTCGCCGGGCGCGACTTCGCGGCCGGGCAGGAACTTCAGCGTGGCGGGGTTGGGGGTGCGTTCGGTCTCGATCAGCATGGGATGCTCCTTGGCTGCACGGCAAATGGCGCGCAAGCCGCCTTCAATCAAGACCGGAATGATCGGATTTAGGTGAGACGATCGATATCGGCGTCTTCGATGCCACCCGGCACGATCATCACCATGCAGGGCAATGTCCCGGCCCGTTCCCGCGTGAAGAAGTCGACGAGCGGGCCCGGCTTGCCCTTCGCGGCGGCGGCCAGCACCAGCGCCCGGATCGAGCGGTCCGTCGTCACCACTTCCAGCACGGCGTCGGTCGCGCGGCCGCGCATCAGGCGAACGGCGGGCCTTGCCCCGGTCAGCGCCTCGACTTCGGCGGCGGTTGCCGCCAGCACCGCCTGGCCGGCCTGCTCGGCCTCGGCGTCCATGTCCTGCTGAACGCCGCCCCATTGCACGAACTGGCTTGGCTTCAGCACGTGCAGCAGCATCAGGTTCGCGCCCGTATGATCGGCCCGCAACGCCGCGTAGCGCACGGCCTTGGCGCATTCGACTGTCTCGTCGACGACCACCAGAAAGGTCTGCGCCGTCTCGCTCATCAAGCCCCCTGCCCTGCCCGCACGGTCGCGGACAGGCGGCATGCTAGCAGATGCCGAGGCGGGCTGTCAGCGGGTCTGCGGCACCCGGACGACAGCGCTGCGGCTGGAGGCGCCGGGAAAGTCCTTGAACATGGCGGTCACGAGGTTCGGCATGGTGGACGGCAGGTCGTTCACCCGCGTCGTGGTTTCCGCCCGCCCTTCGAACACGGCCGCCTGGTCGCTGCTGCGCTTGATGGTGACATCAAGGAAGGCCGGATAGACGGTGAAGCTGTAAACTTCCGGTTGATCCCAGAACGGATCGCCCCACGGGCCCCACCAGGCGGGGTGGCGGCCATACCAGCCCCGGCCATACCAGCCCCAGGCCGGCGACGGCGTGCCCGGCCGCGTGGCGAGCCGTTCGCGGCCCGGCCCGGCGCCGAAATCGACCAGAACCGTCAGATAGGCCTGTTCGGGCGTGGCCGCCTGCTGGAAGCCCTGCTTCTGAAGCTCTGTGGCGATCAGGCCGGCATAGGCGGCGAATTCCAGGCTGCCCTGCCGATCGGGCGACGCCGGCTTAATCGCGAACGTCTGCCCCTGCGCCGGCGGCATGGACTGGAAGCTCTGCACCCGCGCCTCGAACGGCTGCGTGCAGGCTGCCAGCAGCCCCAGGGCCGCCACCGCCAGCAGGGTCTGCATGCGTTTCACCGATGTCATCGATCCGGCACTCATCGAACAGGCTCCAGTTCCAGATTTGCTCTTCCGCTCAGATAGCTGAACCCAAGCTGACGCCGGTTCAAGGCGAAATCAGCGTCAACGCACCTCGGCTTGCCGCAATCGCCACCAGCGGCTAAGGGCGCTGACCGGCGCAAGCCCGGGGAGTGGCGCAGTCTGGTAGCGCATCTGCTTTGGGAGCAGAGGGTCGCAGGTTCGAATCCTGTCTCCCCGACCATCCGCACCGCGCGCGACTGGCGGAGCCTGTCTGGCAGGTCTCAGTCGGAATCCCGCCACAGCGCGAGCAGGCGTTCCAGCAGATAGGGGTCTTCCTTTCCGCGTTCGATGGCGGCGGGATCCGCCACATCCGCGAGGTCAACGACCGATGGGCCCGGCCCCGGTGGGGGCTGCTCGATCGCGGCGGCGTCGTGCAGCTTCATCCGCGCCGAGGGCGGCGGCATGATGTCCCTGTCGGGATCGTGGAAGGGGTTGTCGTCGAACTGGGTCTTGAAGGGCGGATCCGACAGATAATCCGGCTTGCGCGCCACGACCGGGGGCCGCCCGCCGATCTGGAGCGCCATTTCATAATTGTTGAGGGCCAGAATCCGGTCTGCGCTGCTTCGGATCATGCCTTCGCCCAGCTTCCGTTCGGCCGCCATCAGATGCGCGCCGGGATCGAGCGCGACAAGTTCCGCCATGCCTTCGGCCGCGAGTTGATTCTGCGCGCCGAAACACTGGATGACGGCGCTGTTGTTGACGATCGTGGGCCAGTCGTCCGGATAGAGCCGCTGGATCTGGCTGGCGTCTTGCCAGAAGCTCCATGTCTGCACGCCATAGCCCCGGAGCAGGGTGACGGCCTGGCGCAGTTCGGCGAGCGGCCCCAGCTGGGCGGCTTCGTCGAGCAGGAACAGGGTGGACTTCTTCGGCCGGCCCAGGCGGCGGGTGATCAGGAACAGCAGCGATGTCAGCCACAGCCGGAGCAGACGACCGTGGCTTTCCAGATTGTGCGGCGGCACCACCAGATAGATGGAGAGCGGATCGCCGCGGGTGACGGCGCTGAGATCGAAGCTGGTGGATGAAACGGCCGCATCCACCTGCGGCCCGCGCAGGAAGCCGATGCCGTTTTCCGTCATCGAGAGAATGGACGCCAGCCCTTCGCGCGCGCCGCTCTTCAGGAGCGAGGCCGCCTCCCGTGCGATGGGGTGGGCGGAATTCTCGATCTCTGCGATGCAGCGGCTGACCGATTTCGGCAGGACATCGTCGCGCGCGGCGCCGGCGACTTCGCGCAAAAGGGTCCGGATGTTGCCGAACGTGCGCATCGAAGGATCGGGATCGATGCAGGCGTGCAGCATCAGGCTGGTCAGCAGGAAGGTGGCGCGCTGGTACCAGTAGGCGTTTTCGGGGTTGGGGCCGCTGTAGTCCGCGAGGCTGCTGGCGAAGCGGGTGGCGATATCGACCGATTCGACGCTGCCGGCGTCGATCACGTCCAGCGGATTGAAGCTGTCGGACGGCTCGCCGGTGACGCCGAAGGGATCGAGAAGCACAACCTTCTGCCCCATCGCGCGCCTGTGCCGGGCCGTGACGGCGTAATTTTCCCCCTTGGGGTCGATCACGATCACCGGGCCGTCGTGGCGCAGCAGCGCAGGGATGATGCAGCAGCGCCCCTTCCCCTGCCCTGTCGGCGCGATGGTGATGAGGTGGCCTTCACCGGACAGCAGGATCGGATCGAGAAAGCCTGTCGAGGGCGTCTGTTCGGGGGAGCCGAAGCTGAAGCCCCAGGGCGGGCTTGCAGGCTCTGCCTCAAGCGACCAGCCCACCAGCAGGCCGGGGGCATCGATCCTGTCCGGCAGGCGGAGCGGACGGTCTGTCTGCTGGTTGAAATCGCCCCTTGCGGCCATGTCAGTTCCCCTCGGGCATGGCAGGGGGCGGGCAGACCGGCGCGCCGCGCGCCAGCCACTGGAACCTGTCAGGGCCGCAGGCCGTTTCCACGCCCAGCGGTTCATCGTCGATCATCTCGATGAGGCCGCTGCGCTGGATGCGAAAGCGGGTCCGGAACAGGGTGCGGCCATAGCGGGCCGCGGCATCAACCACCCAGTCCTCTCCCTCTGCCCGGGCCGTGGGCGGCTGCACGATGGCCTGGAATGGGGCCGTATCGCAATTGTTGTAGGGCGCGAGATCATCTGCCGAGCCAAGCACATGGAAGCGCCCGTCGCCGCCATGCACCGCGCTGCCGAAGACCAGTGTGTAGGCGATCGCGGCGTCTGCGCTGTCGACGGCCTGCCCGATGCGCTCGTTGAGGTCGTGGAGGGGCATGGAGGTGCCGTCGATCGGGATCGCCCCTTCCGCCCCGAACAGGAAGGCGCCCACCATGGCCTCGCCCCGGATCCGGAGGCCGATTTCGCACAACAGGTGCCGCGGATAGCAGGCGAGAGGAGCCGCGCGCACGCCGCCATGGCGTTCATGTTCGCCGGGCCCGAACTGGCGCAGGAACGACGGGCGGAGGGAATCAATGTATCGCTGTTCGAGCTTGAACCGATCGACGCCTGTGATCGCCTTCCATTGGGCCGGAATGAGCGGCGGAAGGGACAGGTCGACCGGGCGTTCCGTCATGCGGGGCACCCTGCCCGGCCGATGGAACCGATGCAACCGGCACAGGCCCGTCGGCCGCCCCGCAAGCCGCCCGGTTGTTCCACGTGGAACACTATCCTACACTTATAATTCAACATGTTGACGTATTTTCCTGTAGGAGAATCTCCAACAAACCCTACAACTTCTTCTTTTCAGGCTCATCGCCGGAAAACAATTCCGCGATCCAGCTGGCGTCGGGCATCACGCGCAGGATCGCCAGCGTGACGACCATGATCTGCACACCGATGAAGGCGCCGGGGATTCCCCAGATGATCGCCCAGAAGAAGACGGCGAACAGCACCAGCACCGGCGACATGGAGAGGGCGGACCCGGCCATCAGCGGCTCGATATAGCTGCCCAGCACGAAGTTGATCGCGCTGGTGCCACCGATCGCCAGCAAAGCCATCCAGACGCTGCCGAACTGTGCGGCGGCAAACAGGCCCAGCGCCAGCGCCACGAGCAGCGGGCCGATGAAGGGGATGAAATTGAGCGTGCCGACGAGGATTGCCCAGGCCAGCGGTTCATCGAGACCGATCAGGCGGAAGAAGATGTAGCAGATCACCGCATCGATCACGCTGACCACCAGCCTGACCTTCATGTAGAGCCGGAATTTCGCCGACACATCCTTCGCCACCACGGAAATCTTCAGATTCGGCCGTTCCGCCTCGATCCGGGCGAGGCGGCGGCCCATGCCTTCGAGATCGGTGAGCCCCAGCACGACGAACACGAACATGAGGAGCGCGAAACCGCTGATCAGGCGCACCTGACCGACAAGCGCCGTGACCGGGCCGATGACCCAGCGGGGATCGAAGCTGGACGGCAGGAACAGTTCCATCGGCATGTTCCGCTCGGAAAGCCAGGCATCCACCTGCCGGTACACGGCATCGAAGCGCGCGAGGTTCGCCACCACCCATTGCACGACCTGCGAAATGCCCCATCCCACGACGGAGAAGAAGATCACCAGCACCGCGAGCGTGAGAAGCACCGTGACCGCCATCGCAAGCCCCTTGCCGATGATCGGCTGGAGCCGGAGCATGAAGGGCGCTGTCAGCGCGATGATGAACAGCGCGAACACGAGCGGCTCGAACACGGCGGCGCCGAAATAGAGGCTGACCATGGCGGCGAGGAAGCCGCAGATGAGAAGCGGGATCCTGGGCAGATCGATCCTGAACCCCTGCCCTGTCGCCATGCCGAACCCCCGAAAGCTGTTGCCCGGGGGCCGTTAGACACGGGTTTTCAGGAGATTTCCAGCGGAAGTCATGGTGCTGCCGGGGAGGATTGAACTCCCGACCTCAGCCTTACCAAGGATGCGCTCTACCACTGAGCTACGGCAGCAGGCCATGACGTCTTGCGGGGCCGTTCGGCCCGTCGCAGGGGCGCGCCTTTCGCGGATGCTGGCCGCGAAGTCAAGCGCGCAGGGACGGATTGCAGCCGAATTCAGGCCGGCTTTTCGGCGTTGGGGCACCCCGGCAGGCGAAGCACCGCCATCAGGCCGCCCAGATCCTCGGATTCGGAGAGGCTGATCGAACCGCCGTAGATGGCAGCCACGTCGCGAACGATGGCGAGGCCGAGGCCGGTGCCGGGTTTGCCGGTGTCGAGCCGCGCGCCGCGTTCGAACATGGTTTCGCGCAGCCTGACCGGAATGCCCTGCCCGTCGTCCTCGACGGCGATCTGCACCTGACCGGCCGCTTCGTCCCGCGAGACGGTGACGAACACGCGGCCGCCGCCATATTTCGCGGCATTGTCGATGAGGTTGCCGGCCAGTTCCTCCAGATCCTGCCGTTCCCCGCGGAAGCAGGCCGCGCGGTCGCCGGCGAGATCGATGACCACGCCCTTTTCGGCGTAGATCCGCTCGATCGCGCTGACGAGACGTTCGAGCGAGGGCCAGACCTCTGCCCGGGCGGTGGCGGACGTGCGCCGCCCCATGGCGCGGGCGCGGGCGAGGTGGTGATCGATGTGGCGGCGCATGGTGGAGAGTTCGCGCACGACGGCGCGCGCGAGATCGGGGCTGTTCGCCGCCGCTTCGTTCGTCAGCACGCTCATCGGCGTTTTCAGCGCATGGGCGAGGTTGCCGGCGTGCATGCGGGCCGCTTCCGCCGCTTGTTCATTGTGATCGAGAAGGGCGTTCAGCTCGTTGACGAGCGGAGCCACTTCGGGCGGGACATCGGTGGTCGGCACGCGGGACATCCGACCGGCGCGGATCGCGGCCATCGCCGCCGAGATCCGGCGCAGCGGCATCAGCCCGTAGCTGGCCTGAATCAGCGCCAGCAGCAGCAGGCCGGCGCCCAGCGCGCCCAGCGCCCACCAGAGTGTGCGGCGGACATCGGCCACCTGGGCATCGAGCTGCTCCGTCGACTGCGCGACCTGGAAGCGCCACACCACCGAGGAGCCGGGAATGATCCCGTCGCGCTCCACGATGCGCAACGGCTCGTTGCGGAAGGCGTGGCTGCGCGAGGTGCAGGGCTCGACGCAGGACACGCTGAAATCGGCCGGAAGCTCCCGATCCCAGAGCGAGCGGCTGCGGAAGGGCATGCGCCCGTCCGCGGCGACCTGCCAGTAGAGGCCGGAATAGGGTTCGTTGAAGCGGGGATCGACGGGCGGCCGGTTGAAGCGGACTTCGCCGAAGGGATCGAGTTCGGCGGCGGCGATCATCGCGGGCAGCGCCAGCGACAGCTGGGCATCGAAATTGCGGACGATGGTGCCGGTGACGATGCGATCCAGCGCGACGCCGCCGATGGCGATGAGCAGCGACGTCCACACCGCCGCCAGCAGGAGCAGGCGGCGGCTGATGGAACCCGGCGCGCGGGCCGGCTCAGCTGTCGAGGCTGTAGCCGAGGCCGCGGATGGTGGTGATGAGATCTGCACCCAGCTTCTTCCGGATTCGCGTGATGAAGACCTCGATCGTGTTCGAATCGCGATCGAAATCCTGATCGTAGATATGCTCGATCAGTTCGGTTCGGGAAACGACCTTGCCCTTGTGGTGCATCAGATAGGACAGGAGCTTGTATTCCTGGGCGGTGAGCTTCACCGGCTCGCCGGCCAGGGTGACCCGGCCAGAGCGGGTGTCGAGCCGGACATCGCCCGCCACCAGTTCCGAGGAGGCGTTGCCCGACGCGCGGCGGATGAGCGCGCGCAGGCGGGCGATCAGTTCCTCGGACTGGAAGGGTTTCGCCAGATAGTCATCGGCGCCTGCATCGAGGCCGGCGACCTTGTCGGACCAGCTGTCGCGCGCGGTGAGGACGAGGACCGGCATCTTGTTGCCGCCCTTGCGCCAGCGATCGAGAACGGTGAGGCCATCGACTTCGGGCAGGCCTAGATCGAGGATGACGGCGTCATAGCTTTCGGTTTCGCCCAGGAACTGGCCTTCCTCTCCATCCTCGGCGGAATCGACGGCATAGCCCGCGGTTTCCAGCGTCTGCCGGAGCTGCCGCTGGAGATTGGGTTCGTCCTCGACGATCAGTACGCGCATGGAAATCCTGCCTCCCGAAAAGTGATGCGGCGGTGGTTCGCCTGTCAATCCCGCTCTGCGACGACGCGCCCTGTGCGGCCATCCACATCGACCCAGACGACGTTGCCGCCGGGCCTGAGGAACTTGAAGCGATAGATGTTGCGGCCGATATCCGGCTCAACCCCCAGATACTCGCCACGGCCGCGCGACTGGGCCGAGCGCATCAGTTCCTCGAACCCGCGGTTTTCACCGCTGCGGCTGGTCTGCCGGGCGTGATCATGATCGGAAACGGCGCGCCCGCGCGGGGGGACCGGGCTGGAGGGGCCTGGCGGCATGGCGGACGGCGGGCGGCCGCCGGATGCGCCGCCGGGGCCGGGGACGAATGCCATCGCCGGCACGGCCGGAACGGCAAGGGCGAGCGCAAGCAGCGGCTGGAACAGGGGAATTCGCTGGAGTTTCATCAATCGGGTTTCCATGCCCTGCCTAGGGCGGAGGCCGTGAACCACTTCTGAATAGACGCCAGCATCGGGATGGGCGTTGCCATGGCGGACCCTGCGTGGCAAGCGCCCGCGCCATGGCAGCCCCCATTGTTTCGCTTGAGGATATCGCACTGCGGCAGGGCGACGGCCTGCTGTTCGAGGACCTGTCGCTGTTCATCGGCGCGAAGGACCGGCTGGCCCTGATCGGGCGGAACGGCGCGGGCAAGACCACGCTGCTGCGGCTGATCGCGGGCACGCTGGAGCCCGACCGGGGGCGGCGGTCGCAACAGCCGGGGCAGAAAATCGTGTTGCTGCCGCAGGACCCGCCGGTGGCCGGGTTCGAGACGCTGGCCGATTTCGCGCTGGCAGCACCGGATACCCCGCCCCGGCATGAAGTGGAGGCGATCGCCACGCAGTTGGGGCTGGACCTGACGCTGGCGGCGGCCAATGCCTCCGGCGGGGAGCGGCGGCGGGCGGCGATTGCGCGGGCGCTGGCGCAGCAGCCCGAACTGCTGCTGCTGGACGAGCCGACAAACCATCTGGATCTGGAAGCGATCGACTGGCTGGAAGGCTGGCTGACGCGCTACACCGGGGCTTTCCTGGTGATCAGCCATGACCGCACCTTCCTGACCCGGCTGACGAAAGCCTGCCTGTGGCTGGATCGCGGGCAGCTGAGGCGGCAGGAGGTGGGCTTCGGCGGGTTCGAGGCGTGGACGGAGGCCGTCTATGCCGAGGAAGCCAAGATTGCCGACAAGATGGACACCAAGATCGCGCAGGAGCTGCACTGGCTGCAGCGCGGCGTGACGGCGCGGCGGCGGCGCAACCAGGGGCGGCTGGAACGGCTGCACCAGATGCGCGCCTCCCGGAAAGCGATGCTGGGGGTGCAGGGCACCGCCAAGCTGGCGCTGGCGACCGACGATGTGAAATCGAAGATGGTGATCGAGGCCGAGAGCGTCACGAAACGTTATGGCGACCGCCCGATCCTGAAGGATTTCTCCATCCGCATCCAGCGCGGCGACCGGATCGGCATCGTGGGGCCGAACGGCGCGGGCAAGACGACGCTGCTGCGGCTGCTGACGGGCGATCTGGAGCCTGACGAGGGGAGGATCATTCGGGCGAAGACGCTGAACGGAATCGCCATCGATCAGCAGCGCAAGCTGATGGAGCCGACCAAGCGGGTGCGCGACGTGCTGGCGGACGGCGGCGACTGGATCGAGGTGCGCGGGCACAAGACGCATATCCAGGGCTATCTGAAGCAATTCCTGTTCCCTCCCAGCGTGGCGGACGCGAAGATCGGGACCTTTTCAGGTGGCGAACGCTCCCGCCTGTTGCTGGCGAGGGAATTTGCGCGGGATTCGAACCTGCTGGTGCTGGACGAGCCCACCAACGATCTCGATCTTGAGACGCTGGACCTGCTGCAGGAAGTGATTTCCGACTATGAAGGCACCGTCCTGATCGTATCGCACGACCGGGATTTCCTGGACCGCACCACCACCATGACGATCGGGCTGGACGGGTCCGGCCGGGCGGACATCGTGGCGGGCGGCTTCCGCGAGCTGGAGCAGCTGTGGCAGGAGCGGACGGCGAAGGCGAAGAAGGCCGCGCCCGCCAAACCGTCCCCCTCCCCGGCCGCGCCATCCGGCCCGGCGAAGAAGCTGAGCTTCAAGGACCAGCATGACCTGGACCGCTTGCCGGGCGAGATGGCGAAGATCGAGGCGGCGATTGCCGCTGCCGAGGCGAAGCTGGGCGATCCGGCGCTCTACGCGCGCGATCCCAAGCAGTTCGACCGGCTGACCGGGGAGATCGACGCGCTGCGCGGCAAGCTGGAGGCCGCCGAGCTGCGCTGGCTGGAAGTGGCCGAGAAGGCCGAGGCGCTGGCGGGCTGACCCCTCAGGCGAAGTCGACGCCCGCCGGCGCGTCCATGTCCACATGCGCCTGATGGCGGCCCTTCCCGTGGAGGGGCGCATTCGGGCAGGTGCTGCGGATGAACTGCTCGACTTCAGGGGCGATGACATCGCGCCATTTGCGGCCGTTGAAGATGCCGTAGTGGCCGACGCCGGGGACCATGAAATAGCGCTTGCGATCCTCTGCCAGGTTCACCGCGAGATCGAGGCCCGCCTTCGTCTGGCCAAGGCCGGAGATATCGTCGCGCTCGCCTTCGATGGCGAAGATGGAGACATCAGTGATGGCGGCCGGATCGACCGGGGTTCCACGATGCGTCATGATCCCGCGCGGCAGATGGTGGTTCTGGAAGACGACATCGATCGTCTGCAGATAGAATTCCGCCGTCATGTCGCAGACGGAGCGATATTCCTCGTAGAAGGTCTTGGTGGCGTCGGCGGATTCGCCATCGCCCTTCACCAGATGCTTGAACATTTCCCAGTGGGAAATCATGTGGTTGCCAAGGTTCATCGACATGAAGCCCGCCAGTTGCAGGAAGCCCGGATAAACCTTGCGGCCCGCGCCCGGATAGAGCGCCGGAACGGTGGCGATCACGCTGTTCTCGAACCAGGCGAAGGGGCGTTCCATCGCCAGCTGGTTGACGGCCGTGGGCGCGCGCCGCGTATCGACCGGGCCGCCCATCATGGTGAGCGTGCAGGGCAGCGCCGGATGCTTTGCAGCCGACATCAGCGCGACCGCCGCATAGACCGGAACCGACGGCTGGCAGACGGCGAGAAGATGGGCGCGGGGCGAACCCGGCGGGGTGATGGCGGAGAGCCAGTCCATCACATAATCCACATAGTCGTCGAGGTCGAAGCGGCCGGCCGACAGCGGGGCGGTCTTCGCGTCGCGCCAGTCGGTGATGTAGACATCATGGCTGGGCAGCATGCGTTCCACAGTGCCCCTGAGCAGGGTGGCGTAATGGCCCGACATGGGGGCGACGATCAGCAGCTTCGGATCATCGGGCGAAGCGCCGATCCGTTCGAACCGCTTCAGCTGGCCGAAGGGCTTGCGATCGACGATCACCTCGATCACCGGCACCTGGCGGCCATCGATCAGGGTGGAGGCGAAGCCGAATTCCGGCTTTCCGCGCGGGGCCGCCGCGTGGGCGAACACGTCAAGCGCGGCAGCCGCGACTTCGCCCGCGCCGGTGTAGGCGAAAGGATTGGCGGGATTTCCCCACCAGTCCGCGCCGATTCGGGCGGCGGTGCTTGCGCCGGTCAGCCATGTGCGGCCCAGTTCATAGGCGTCGTAGAGCATGTTCAACCTCTTTGCCCGCTTCGGCTTTTTTCTGACTTTGCTGCAACGCACAGACATAAAAACGTCATGTCCGCTGTCAGCGCTAGTCGCTGTAACGGGGGGAGGCTAGACCCGGCCCGCGCCCAGCGCACATGTTTTTTTCGCAGTGCAGCAAGATTCACCATGAAGAGGAGAGTGACGGATGGCTGGTGACAACCCGAATTCGAGGCCGCTGGCCGGCCGCAGGGCAGCCGTCACCGGCTCCACCAGCGGGATCGGGCTTGCCATTGCGGATGCGCTGGCGCGTGCCGGTGCAGACGTGGCGCTGAACGGGTTCGGCGACCATGCCCCTGCCCTTGCGCAGGTCGGCGCGCATGGCACGAAGGTCGTGTTCGTGGGGGCCGATCTTTCGAAGGGCCCCGACAGCCAGAAATGGGTAGCCGATGTGCAGGCAGCGCTGGGCGGGCTGGACATTCTGGTGAACAATGCCGGCATCCAGCATGTCGCCCCGGTGGACGAATTCCCCGACGACAAGTGGGATGCCATCCTTGCCATCAATCTTTCCAGCAATTTCCATACGATGAAGGCCGCGATCCCCGCCATGAAGGCGCAGAATTGGGGGCGGATCGTGAATATCGCCTCTGCCCATGGCCTCGTCGCCTCCCCCTTCAAGAGTGCCTATGTCGCGGCGAAGCATGGCGTGCTGGGGCTGACCAAATCGACTGCGCTGGAACTGGCCGAGACGATGGTGACGGTGAACAGCGTCTGCCCCGGCTTCGTGGATACGCCGCTGGTGCGCGGGCAGATCGCGGATCAGGCCAGGGTCAACAACATGAGCGAGGAGCAGGTGGTGAAGCAGATCATCCTTGCCTCCCAGCCGACGAAGCGGTTCGTCACGGCCGATCAGGTCGCGGAAACCGTGCTGTTCCTCTGTTCCGAAGCGGCGAGCGGGATCACCGGCAGCAGCTTCAGCGTGGACGGGGGCTGGACCGCGCGCTGAGGGCGTTCAGCGATAGAGATAATCCCGCGTGACGGGGACGGCATCGCGCTTGCGGGCGAGCTGGATCTGCCAGACGACATGGTCGTCGTGGCGGAAGGCCATGATCGCGCCGGCGAGATAGAATTCCCACATGCGGTAGAAGCGCTCGTCGTAAAGGGCGACGATCTCGGCCTTTTTCGCCCGACAGCGCTTAAGCCAATGCTCCAGGGTCCAGCCATAATGGAGGCGCCACACCTCAATGTCGGTGGGCCAAAGCCAGGCGCGTTCGATGTGTCGGGCGAGTTCCGAATAGGCGGGCGTATAGCCGCCGGGGAAGATGTATTTCGCCGTCCACGGGTCGGTCGCGCCCGGGCCGCCCGCGCGGCCGATGCTGTGCAGCAGCGCGACGCCGTCTTCCGTGAGCAGGCTGGCAAGCTTGTCGAAGAAGGTGGCGTAGTTGGGGCGGCCCACATGCTCGAACATGCCGACGGACACGATGCGGTCGAACGGCCCCTCGACATCGCGATAATCCATCAGCTCGTAGCGGACCTTGCCGCCGATCCCGAGGTCCGCGGCCTTTGCCCGGGCATATTTCAGCTGCTCTTCCGACAGGGTGACGCCCAGCACCTCTGCGCCGGAGACGCGGTGGATGTGGCGCGCCATGCCGCCCCAGCCACAGCCGATGTCCAGCACGCGCATGCCCGGCTTCAGGCAGAGCTTCTTCGCGATGTGATCAAGCTTGTCGATCTGGGCCTGTTCCAGGCTGCTGTCCGCACCCTGGTTGCCTTCGCGAAAATAGGCGCAGCTGTACTGGCGTTCGGGATCGAGGAAGAGATCATAGAGCCTGTCTGACAGGTCGTAATGGTGGGCGACATTGCGCCTTGAGCGGCTGCGGGCGTTCAGCTCATCCCATTTGGCCGCAAGGCGCTGCTGATTCCACATCGCCACCCGCAGCGCATTGCCCCGATCCCAGCGGAGATTGCCGGAGACAAGATCGAGCAGATCGAGGACATCCCCGCTTTCGACGACAAGGCGGCCATCCATGAAGGCCTCCCCCGCGGCGAGCGCCGGGTTTCGCGCGATGCGGCCCGCCGTTGCGCTGTCGGCAAGGCGGACGCGAACCGGTTCGGCCTGCGGATCGCCATAGCGGCGGACCTGGCCATCGGCCGTTGTGAGTTCGAGCGCGCCGCGCGTGATCGCGCGTTTCAAAAGCCGATCCAGAAGCCACATGCCGCTTTTGTGGCCCATCGAGGGCCGGCCACGCAAGCCTTGGCGGGCCGCGCGCAACCTGCTTCAAGGCGGGGGAGGAGACTTTGCAGATGACCATCCGCCCTGCCCTGCTTGCCACCGCGATCCTGCTGGCCGCCCTGCCCGCCGAGGCCGGAGACCGGCGCGGCGACCCTGCATTCCAGGGGCGCTCCCCGGTGATCGCGCGCCATGGCATGGCGGCGACCGCGCACCCCTTTGCCTCTCAGGCGGCGGTGGAGATCCTGCGGGCCGGCGGGTCAGCCGTGGATGCCGCGATCGCGGCCAATGCCGTGCTTGGGCTGGTGGAGCCGACCGGAAACGGCATTGGCGGCGACCTGTTCGCGCTGGTCTATGACCCGGCGACGAAACAGGTGGTGGGGCTGGACGCTTCTGGCGCGGCGCCGCTGAAACTGGATGTGAAGGCGCTGACAGCGCGGGCAACGGCCGCCGGCGGGCTGGACCGGGGCATGGATTCGGTGACGACGCCCGGCACGGTTGCGGGATGGGAGGCGCTGCACAGGCGCTATGGCAAGCTGCCGATGGCGCAGGTGCTGGCGCCGGCGATCCGCCATGCCAAGGAAGGCTTCCCGGTGTCGCCGGTGATCGCGCGCGGCTGGGCGGCGAACCTGGGCAGCTTCCAGCGGGCGGGCGCCGCCATTCAGGGCGAACAGTGGAAAGCGCTGTATGCGCCGACGGGCGCGGCGCCGGTGGAGGGACAGGTTTTCACCAACCCCGATCTGGCCGCCACGCTGGAGCTGATCGCGGCGGGCGGCGCGGAAGCCTTTTACAAGGGTGCGTTCGCCGCCGATTACGAACGGCATTTCAGCGCCTTCGGGCGGCAGCATTCGGCAGCGGACCTTGCCGCGATGAAGGCCGAGTGGGTGGCGCCGATTTCCGCCCCCTATCGCGAGGTGACGCTGTGGCAGATTCCGCCCGCGACGCAGGGGCTGACGACCTTGCAGATGGCGCGGATCGTGGAGCGGTTCCCGATGGCGACGCTGAGCGAGGCGGAGCGCATCCATGTGATCACGGAAGCGAAGAAGCTGGCCTTTGCCGACAGGGCGGTTTTCATCGCCGATCCGCGCCGGGTGACTCTGCCGGTGCAGGCGCTGCTGGCGGATGACTATATCGCGAAGCGCGCCGCGCTGATCCGGATGGATCGGGCGTTGTCCGCCGACGTGCCGGCCGGCGATCCGGAAGGCGAGAAGAGCGACACCACCTATCTTTCGACCGCCGATTCGAGCGGGATGATGGTGAGCCTGATCCAGTCCAACTATGCAGGCATGGGATCGGGCGTGGTGGTTCCCCGCAGCAGCCCCGTGCCGGGCGGGCGGGGAAGCTGGGGCTTCATGCTGCAGAACCGGGGGGCGCAATTTTCCCTGGATCCGAAGGCCCGCAACAGCGTGGCGCCGGGCAAGCGGCCGTTCCACACCATCATCCCGGGCATGCTGACGAAGGCGGGCGAGCCGCTGCTGGCCTTTGGCGTGATGGGCGGAACGATGCAGCCGCAGGGGCAGGTTCAGGTGATGGTGAACCTGGTGGATCTGAAGATGAACCTTCAGGCTGCCGGCGATGCGCCGCGCCTGCGGCATCTGGGCAGCCCCGATCCGGGCGGCGACGGGCGCGAGAAGCAGGCAGGCCTGTATCTGGAAAGCCAGATCGGGGCGGACACCCGCGCCGCGCTGGCGGCGAAGGGGCATGTGTTGCTGGACGGCTATCAGGATGTCGGCGGATACCAGGCCGTGATGTGGGACGCCGCGAACAGGGTGTGGTGGGGCGCGACCGAGATGCGCAAGGACGGAGTTGCGCTGGGCTATTGATAGGCTGGCGGCTTCATCGGCTGACGCTGCCAGCGCGCGAGGCTGCGCCAAAGCCATTCGAAGGGGCCATAGCGGAAGCGTTCCAGCCAGGGCCGCGACCAGGCGAGTTGCAGCGCCCAGATGGCGAGGACGACGCCCAGCACCTGTAGCCGGGAAAGGCTGCCGAACAGGCCGAGGCCGGCGCCGGTGAAGATGAGGTTGCCGAGGATGGAGGCCGCCAGATAGTTGCTGAGCGCCATGCGCCCGCAGGCAGCGAGGCGGCGGACAAGACCCTGGAGCGCGCCGGACTTTACCAGCGCGACGAGGGCGGCGGCATAGCCGAGCGAAACCAGCGGCGCGACCAGCACGCGGGCGGCATCGGTGAAGTAGAAGGCGATCGCGGAGAAGCCCGAGGCGTGAAAGCGCCAGGCCAGCAGCGCGCCGATTGCCCAGCCGACGGGAATGAGGATGGCGGCCACCCGGCGGTAATGGGCGGCCGCAAAGCCACCCTGCCACCAGTTGAGTTTGTAGAGCCCCATGCCGATCAGCATCAGCCCGACGGCTTCGGCGAAGAATTCGAACGGCAGCAGGAAAAAGCGGGCGAACAGCACGGCTTCGTGCCGGATGGCGAGGATGTCAGCGAGGCTGCCGCGGTACATCGCGAGTTCGCGCGCGACATCTTCGGGGGCGCTGTAGGTGGCGCTGCGCAGGCTGTTCCACGCCTCTGTCGCGGCCGGATCCGGGTTTGGCGCAAGGGCGGCGGCCTGCGCCTGCAGCGCCTGCATCCCGAACATGACATTGATGGCGGCCTGCAGGCCAAGCGCGATCACGCCGAACAGGAACAACCGGGCGACGGGCTGCTGCCTGAGCGGCCAGATGGCGAGGCCGGCGAGCGCGAACGGCAGCAGGATATCCCCCGACCAGAGCAGCGACCCGTGGACC
>NZ_JAYRCW010000011.1:0-41168 GCF_041909755.1 Sandaracinobacter sp. | reverse complement strand
GCCCCCCCCGCCTAAAACCGGGCTTGGCCCCGGGCGGGCAACCGGGCGTTGCCGAACGCCGTCAGCCGGCCTTGCGGGCCGCGATATAGGCGTTCACATTTTCTTCCAGCACTTCCATCGGCACCGCGCCCGACAGAAGGACGGCGTCGTGGAAATCGGCGTAGCTGAACTTCGCGCCCAGCTCCTTCTGCGCCTTGGCGCGCAGTTCGCTGATCTTCAGCCGGCCGATCATGTAGGCGGTCGCCTGGCCGGGATAGACGGCATAGCGCTCGATCGCCTTCACCACGCCGCCCGGCGCATCGGCCGAATTGTCCAGCACATACTGGATCGCCTGTTCGCGCGTCCATTTCTTGTCGTGCAGGCCGCTGTCCACCACCAGGCGGATGGCGCGGTGCAGTTCCAGCTGGAGCCGGCCGAAATCGCGGTAGGGATCGGTATAGAAGCCCATGTCCTTGCCGAGCTTTTCGGCATAGAGGCCCCAGCCTTCCGACCAGGCGGTGAAGCCGCCGAAGCGGCGGAAGGGCGGCAGATCCTTCAGCTGGCTGGTGACGGAGCCATCCAGATGGTGGCCGGGCACGCCCTCGTGGAAGGCCAGCGCCTCCACCTCGGTGTTGGGCATGTCGGCCATGTCGTAGAGGTTCACATAATAGATGCCGGGGCGCGAGCCATCGGGCGCCGGGCGGTTGTAGAAGGCCTTGCCCGCGGACTTTTCGCGGAAGGGTTCCACCGCCTTCACGCTGAGCGGCGCGCGGGGCGTGGCGGCGGGGCTGAAATAGTCCGGCAGCTTCGCCGTCATCGCCGTCATCGCCTTGTCGGTTTCCGACAGGTACATGGCGCGGCCTTCGGCGGTGTTGGGATAGTAGTTTTCCGGCCGGGTGCGCATGTGCTGGAAGAAGGCCTTCAGATCGCCCTGAAAGCCCACCTGCTTGCGGATGGCATCCATTTCGGAATGGATGCGCGCGACCTGCGCGAGGCCCAGATCATGGACCTGCGCCGGGGTCAGGCTGGTGGTGGTGTAGAAGCCGAGGCGTTCGGCATAATATTTGTCGCCGTCGGGGAAGCGCCAGATGCCGTCGCCTTCGGGGGCGCGGGCCTGCTGCGCGGTGAGGAAGGCGGACGTGCGGGCGTAGGCGGGCTTCACCACCTGGGCCAGCGCCGTGCGGGCGGCGGCGACCAGCGCATCCTTTTCCGCCTGCGGGATGTCGAGCGCGCCGACCTTGGCCTTGAAATCGGCATAGAGGGCGGAATCCGCGCCGCCGTCGAACGGGAAACCCTTGGTGATGTTGGCGATATCGGACAGGACATAGGGGAAGGTCCAGCGCGGGGGGACCACGCCCTTCTTCTCGCTTTCCTGGGCGCTGACGATCGCCTGATCGAGGACGGTGCCGATGCCGTTCAGGCGGCTGATATAGGCCTCTGCCTCGGCCTTGTTACCGATGCGGTGGATGTTGATGAGGAAGGAGGGAATCCCGCTCTGCACCCCGTTCATCTGATCGAAGGTGTAGCGGAAATGCCGCATCGGCCAGGCCTTTGCCTGACGGTTCATCTGATATTCGAACAGGCGGTAGCTGAGCTTCGACTGGCCGGAGAGCTTCGCGGGATCGAAGCTGCGCTTCATTTCGGCGAGCGCGTCCTGACCCAGCTGATAGCGGACCAGTTCGGCGGCGTCGCTGTCGTCCGTCCACTTGCCGTAATCGGCGTCGCGGATGCCGCGGAACGTCTTCATTTCCGGGCTGTGGGCGAGCTGCTTCCGATCAAAGGCTTCGAAGAAGGCGGCGAGCGCCGCATCCTGTTCGCCCGCCACCGCAACGGATTGTGCGGCAGGCGCGGCGGTCTGCCCGATGGCGGGGGCGGCGGCAAGAACGAGGGCGGTGGACAGCAGGAAGGCGCGCAGCATCGGTTTCTCCGGATTGGCGGACTGAAGGGCTGTTGCACCGCTGCGCGGCTGACTGCAAGAGTGGCGCGATGGCGACCCATTCCCACAATCACGGACGGCGGCAAGGATCGGCGCAGGGGCCGGCGCACGGGCATCATCATCCGCACGGGCCACATGACCATCATGCGCACGCGCCCGTCGCGGGCTGGCGCTATGGGCTGGCGATCGCGCTGAACCTGGCGATCGTGGCCGTGCAGCTGGTGGCGGGCTTCGCGCTGAAATCGACCGCGCTGCTGGCGGACGCCGGGCACAATGCATCGGATGTGCTGGGGCTGATCCTGGCCGGATGGGCCGCCTGGCTGATGACGCGGCAGGGTTCCGACCGGCGCACCTATGGCTATGGCAAGGCGGGCGTGCTGGCGGCGCTGGCGAACAGCCTGCTGCTGGTGTTCGCCTGCGGCGCGCTGGCATTCGAGGCGGTGGACCGGCTGATCCATCCACCGGCGGCGCCGCCGCCGGGCGGGATGGTGATGCTGATCGCGGGGATCGCGGTTGTCATCAACCTGATGTCGGGCTGGCTGCTGATGGGCGGCCACCCGGAGGATGTGAACCGGCGCGCGGCTGTCGTGCACCTGTTCGCGGACGCGGCGGTTTCGGGCGGCGTGCTGCTGGCGGGCGCCGTGATCCTGTGGACGGGGGCGAAGTGGGTGGACCCGATCGCCAGCCTGGGCATCGTGGTGGTGATCCTGGCGACGACCTGGCGGATCCTGTGGCAATCGCTGGACATGGCGCTGGACGCCGTGCCGCGCGGCATCGATGTTGCCGGGGTGCGGGGCTGGCTGGCGCGGCAGCCGGGCGTGACGGACGTGCATGACCTGCACATCTGGCCGATCAGCGCCACGGAAACGGCGCTGACGGCGCATCTGGTTGTGCCGGCCGGAAGCGGCGACGGGCTGATCGAATCGGTGACCGACGGGCTGAAGCGGGAGTTCGGGATCGGCCACCCCACCATCCAGGTGGAGCGGACGGACTGCGACCAGTGCGAAGGCGCATCTTGAGAGGCGGCAGGCAGTGACGGACGGGCGGACGGGCTGATGGCGCAGCTGTATTTCTATTATGGCGCGATGAACGCCGGGAAATCGACCACCCTGCTGCAGGCGAGCTTCAACTATCGCGAGCGCGGCATGACGACGATGCTGTGGACGGCGGCCGTGGACGACCGGGCGGGCGGCGGGCGAATCGGATCCCGCATCGGGCTGGAGGCGGACGCCCAAATGTTCGGGCCCGGAACCGACCTGTTTGCGGCGGTCGCCGCCGCGCCGCCGGATTGCGTGCTGGTGGACGAGGCCCAGTTCCTGACGCCCGCGCAGGTGGATCAGCTGGCGGCCATCGTGGACCGGCTGGGTGTGCCGGTGCTGGCCTATGGGCTGCGCACCGATTTCCTGGGGCAGCTGTTTCCCGGTTCGGAACGGCTGCTGGCGGTTGCCGACAAGCTGGTGGAGCTGAAGGCCGTGTGCCACTGCGGGCGCAAGGCGACGATGAACCTGCGCGTGGATGCGGCGGGCCGGGCCATGCGGCAGGGCGCGCAGACGGAGATCGGCGGCAACGACCGCTATGTGGCGGTGTGCCGGAAGCATTTCAGCGAGGCCTTTGCCGGTTAGCGCCCGGCGCGGCGCGGAGGAGGAGGGCCGGTACGGAAAAGGGCGGAGGTTTCCCCCCGCCCCTTCCTGTTCGCGAACGGTGCCGAACTCAGAGGAGTTCGATGTTCACCGCTGCCTGCTTGCCGCGACGGTCCAGCTCCAGCTCGAAGCTG
Source organism: Sandaracinobacter sp. (assembly GCF_041909755.1). Classification (NCBI taxonomy): domain Bacteria; kingdom Pseudomonadati; phylum Pseudomonadota; class Alphaproteobacteria; order Sphingomonadales; family Sphingosinicellaceae; genus Sandaracinobacter; species Sandaracinobacter sp. The sequence goes on along the minus strand of NZ_JAYRCW010000011.1, from coordinate 37,479 downwards.
ATGCGCTGGTTTTCGGGCAGGTTGGACAGGCCGGCGCGCTCGACCGCGGAGATGTGGACGAACGCGTCAGCGCCGCCGTCATCCCGGGCGATGAAGCCGAAGCCCTTCTGGCCGTTGAAGAACTTCACCGTGCCTTCATAGCGGGTGCCGTCCGTGACCGGCGGCGGGCGGTTGCCGAAGCCACCACCGGCCGGGCGCGGGCCGCGTTCGAAGCTGCCGCCTTCGCGGGGCGGACGGGGCGCACGTTCCTGCGGCTCGATCACATCGCCAACGATGGTCACGTCGGTCGCGGAGATGCGGCCGTTGCGCTCGGTCAGCGAGAATTCGATTTCCTGATTCTCGGCAACGTTGGTGAGACCGGTGCGTTCCAGCGCGGAAATGTGCAGGAACACATCTTCGCCGCCGTCATCGCGCACGACAAAGCCGAAGCCCTTCTGCGCGTTGAAGAACTTCACCTTGCCACGGCCCTGGCCGATGACCATGCCGGGGGCGCCGCGCGGGCCGCCGCCGAAGCCGCCGCCACCGAAGCCGCCACCGCCGCTGCGCGGGCCGCCGAAGCCGCCGCCACCGCCGCCGCCGCCGAAGCCGCCGCCGCCAAAGCCGCCCTGACCGCCGCCGAAGCCGCCGCGGCCATAACCGCCAGCGCCACCGCCGCCGCCGCGACCGCCGCCGAAGCCGGAATCGAATTCGAACCCGCCTTCTTCAAAACCGCGAGACCGCTTGTCGTCGCCCCGCCCGCGGCCGCCGCGCCGCTTGTCGTCGTAACTCATCTTGGGAAACCGTCTTTCAAACTTCGTACCGCCCAAACCTTGCACCCCGGATCATCCGCTGGCACCCGGCCTTGTTCGCCACCACTTCCATTCGCGACGCGGATCCGGCGAATTCCGGAACCCGAGCCGCAGTCCACGCCCCCGGCGAATCCGGGAACAGTGCATGCCGGCTGGCCGGTCCGCACCTCATTTACCTTAGCTTATCCACAGGCCGGGCGCGAGTCGGATTCTCGCCTGCCTATCGGCTGATCAATCCTGGCCGGAATCGCGGCGCGGCCAGGGCTGCGGCGTGGCGCCCGCCTTCCAGTCGGACAGGCTGATTCCCTTTCCGTCCAGCGCCCGTTCCCGCCACCGTTCATGGGCGGCGAAGCGGCTGAAATCCCGGTCGCGACGGATCACATAGGCGAGGATCCCCAGGCTGAGCGCGGCGAGCGCCGCCATCATCGCCATTTCCGCGGTATCGCCAAGAGCTGCGGCCCCCGCCGTGGCGACGGCAACCGCCGCCGCATCCAGCCGGGCGCGCAGGCGGACCCGGCGGGACAGCAGCTGCGACCGGGCAGCGCTGGCAGCCGGATCCGGGCGGAACTGATGGGACTGATCCAATGCGCCTGCCCTTCCGTTGCTCAGGGCAGGATTACGGGCGGCGGGCGGCGGGCTTTAGCCCGCCCCGCCGCCAGCCGGTCAGTAGAGGGTCGCCAGCACCTTCCTGTCGTAGGGCGTGAAATCGGAGCGGCCTTCGCGCACCTTCACCGCCCAGTCGGGATCGACGATGAGGGCGCGGCCGACGCCGACGAGATCGAATTCGCCGGTGGCGAGCCGGTCCACCAGCCCGTCGATCGGAGTCGGCTGCGAGGCTTCGCCCGCAAAGCCGGCGATGAATTCGCCCGACAGGCCGACGGAGCCGACGGTGATGGTGGGCTTGCCCGTCAGCTTCTTCGCCCAGCCGGCGAAGTTCAGCGGCGAGCCTTCGAACTCAGGTTCCCAGAAACGGCGCTGCGAGCAGTGGAAGATATCCACCCCGGCCTCGGCCAGCGGGTTCAGCCAGTCTGCCAGCGCGTCGGGGCTGGCGGCGAGCTTCGTTTCATAATCCTGCTGCTTCCATTGGGAGAGGCGCAGGATGAGCGGGAAATCCGGGCCGATTGCGGCGCGGACGGCGGCGACCACCTCGCGCGCGAAGCGGCTGCGATCCTGCCCCCACACATCGCTGCGCTGGTTGGTGCCGCTCCACTGGAACTGGTCGATCAGGTAGCCGTGCGCGCCATGCAGTTCGATCGCGTCCATGCCGATGCGCTTTGCGCTGGCGGCGGCATCGGCAAAGGCCGCGATCGCGCCCTCGATATCGGCGACCGACATTTCATGGCCCCAGTCGCGGCCGGGCTTGTAGAGGCCCGAGGGGCTTTCGGCGTTCGCGTCATCCCGGTTGGCGGGGTTGATCGCCGAACCGACATGCCAGAGTTGCGGCGCGATCTTGCCGCCCTTGGCATGCACGGCTTCCACCACGCGCGCCGTGGAAACGGGGGACGGCCGGATCATTGGCGGCGCCGGGGCGGTTCACCACCGTGCCCTCGGTCACGATCAGGCCGACCTGCGCGTCCGCGCGGCGGGCATAATAATCCGCCACATTGGCGCCCGGCACCCCGCCGGGGGAGAAGCTGCGCGTCATCGGCGCCATGACGATGCGGTTGGCAAGGTCCAGCTTCGCGGAGTGGAAGGGCTGGAACAGGGGTTCGACGTTGGTCAAGGGCGATATCCTTCGGGATGGGGATCAGCGGGGTCGGGTGATCTGGGGCGGATCGGAGGCGGGGAAGCTTTCGTCCAGCTGCTCGTCCAGCTCGCGGCTTTTCGCGAGCCGGCGGACCCGTTCATTCTCGTCCAGGCTGGCGGCCATCCGGGCGAGCTGGTCGGGCGTCGCTTCCAGCTGGCGCGCCTTGAACGCGGCATAGGGCTCTGCATAGACGATGTTGCGCGCTTCCTCGCGCGTGAGGGGGTGGGGCGTTTCGACGGACGCCTCGGCCAGCCAGTCGGCCAGGCAGTTGCGGCAGAAGCCCGCCGTCGCCATCAGATCGATGTTGGAGACATCCTGCCGGAGGCGCAGATGATCCAGCAGGTGGCGGAAGGCGGCGGCTTCCAGCTGTTCGAGCGCTGGGTGCGGGGAATCGGTCATTTCGGGCATCCCTTCATCTGGCAGTCCGCAAGGCTGTGAAGTAAGGAGCGGCGAGAAGGGTTGCCAAGCCCCAAAGCGAACAGGAAATGTTGTGCCCGCCCAAGCTTCGTCTCATCGCCCGCCCCGGTCCCGCCATGTGCGGGTGCTTGCCACGCTGGGGCCTGCCTCTTCCACGGCAGCCGAGATCCGCGCGCTCTATGAAGCGGGGGCGGACGCCTTCCGGGTGAACATGAGCCATGGCGACGATGCCTCGAAGGTGGCGCTGATCGAGACGGTGCGCTCGCTGGAGGCGGAGATCGGCCGGCCGATGACGATCCTGGCCGACCTGCAGGGGCCGAAGCTGCGCGTGGGCCGGTTCGAGGACGGGCGGGTGGAGCTGGCGGCTGGGCAGGCGTTCCGGCTGGACAGCGACCCCACGCCGGGCACCGGAAAACGGGTGCAGCTGCCCCATCCCGAGATCCTGGCCGTGCTGAAGCCCGGCCACCGGCTGCTGCTGGACGACGGCAAGATCGTGCTGCGCGTGACGAAGGCGCTGGACGGCGCGGTGGAAACGCAGGTGGTGGTGCCGGGCGCGCTGTCGAACAACAAGGGGCTGAACGTGCCCGACGTGGTGGTGCCGCTGCCGGCGCTGACCGCGAAGGACCGGCGGGATCTGGCGCTGGCGCTGGAAACGGGCGTGGACTGGATCGCGCTGAGCTTCGTGCAGCGCGCCGACGACGTGGCGGAAGCGAAGAAGCTGATCGGCGGCAAGGCCAGCCTGATGGCGAAGATCGAGAAGCCTGCCGCATTGGAGGATATCGACGCCATCATCGAGCTGGCCGACGCGATCATGGTGGCGCGCGGCGACCTGGGCGTGGAACTGCCGCCCGAACGGGTGCCCGGCGTGCAGAAACAGCTGGTGGCCGCTGCGCGGTGCGCGGGGAAGCCCGTTGTCGTCGCCACGCAGATGCTGGAATCCATGATCCTGTCCCCCAGCCCGACGCGGGCCGAGGTGTCGGACGTGGCGAACGCCATCTTCGACGGGGTGGATGCCGTGATGCTGTCGGCGGAAAGCGCGGCGGGCAAATGGCCCGTGGAAGCGGTTTCGATGATGGAATCGATCGCGCGCGAGGTGGAGCAGGACGCCGCCTATCAGCAGCAGATGGGCTTCGTGGAAACCGCGCCGGAGCCGACGACGGCCGACGCGCTGGCCCGCGCCGCGCATTCCATCCAGAAGACAGTTGGCGCGACGGCGGTGGTGGGCTTCACCACATCCGGCTCGACCGCGCGGCGCATCGCGCGCGAGCGGATCCCGGCCAACATCCTGGTGATGACGCCGAAGCTGGCGACGGCACGGCGGCTGGGGCTGACCTGGGGCGTGCATGCCGTGCACACGCGCGACATCGGCAGCTTCGAGGAAATGGTGGCGAAGTCGAAGCGCATGGCGCTGAGGCACCATATCGCCGCCCCCGGCGACCAGCTGGTGGTGATGGCGGGCGTGCCCTTTGGCGTGCCCGGATCGACCAACGTGCTGCACGTGGTGCGCGTGGTGGGCGACGAACTGACCCGCTACACCAAGAAGGACTGACCCGCTTCAGATATTGGCGGCGATCCACCCAGGGGCGTCGTCCGGCCGGGCCGGCTGGACGACCCGGTTGGTGACCATGCGCTGATGCAGGCGGGTGATGATGCGGCTGCCGGTGCGTTCGCACAGGCCCGGCACCAGTGCATGCAGGAAGCAGGCGCCGCTGGCCTTCAGCATGGCCCAGCCGAAGCTGCCGGCCATGCCCATGTGCTGGAAATAGCTTTCGTTCACGGACGCGGGGTGATCGACGAACAGGCGGCGGAACATGGCGATCCCCTGGCGGTTGGTTGCTGGCCGGGAAGCTAGGGCAGGTTGGCGGAAATTCGATTCCTTTTTTCGCTGTCCATTGGCTGAAATGTGGAAATGAATTATTCATTTCGGCCATGACGGAGAAATTTCTTCTCGATGCGGCCGACAGGCGCATTCTGGCGCTGCTGCAGGCGGACTGCGCGCTTTCGCTGGCGGAGATCGGCGAGGCGGTGGGCCTGTCGGCCACGCCCTGCTGGAAGCGGATCCGGCGGCTGGAGGCCGAAGGGGTGATCCGGGCGCGGGTGGCGTTGCTGGATCCCGCCGCCGTGGGACTGGGGGTGACGGCCTTCGTGGCGGTGAAGGCGGGCGCGCATGACGAGGCCTGGCTGACCCGCTTCAATGAAGGGGTTGCCCGCATTCCGGAAGTGGTCGAACTTTACCGAATGGCGGGAGAGACGGACTATCTTCTGAAGGTCGTCTGCAGGGACATCGCGCACTTTGACCGGATCTACAAACGGTTGATCCGGGTGGCGCCGATGGGCGACGTATCATCCAGCTTCGCGATGGAGCGGATGAAGTCGACCACAATGCTCCCCCTGACGGAGACGGTCTGAGCAGCATAGCCCACCCCGCGCCATCCGCGCAGAGCCTGCCGCCCGCCGGCGGCCTTTCCCGATCCGCCTGGTGCTGGGCCGCGTTCGAGGGGTTCCGGAACCCCGCCGTGGTGCTGATCACCATTTATGTGTTCATGCCCTATTATGTGCAGGCCGTGGCCGCGACCCCGGTGGAGGGGCAGGCGCTGGTGGCCCGCGCGGGGCAGATCGCCGGATGGGCCGTGGCGCTGACGGCGCCGCTGATGGGCATGGTGGTGGACCGGCTGGGGCCGCGCAAGCCGATGCTGACCTTCGTGGTGCTGGGGATGATGCCCCTGTATGCCGCGATGTGGTTCGTGACCCGCGAGGGGCCGATTGGCCCCGCGCTGTTCATCGCCATCGCGGCGACCAAGTCCGTGCTGTTCGCCTGGAGCGAGGTGCTACACAACGCCCTGCTGGTGCCCGCCGCGCGCGGGCAGGTGGCGAAGACGTCGGGGCTGGGGCTGGCGCTGGGCAATGCCACCTCCGTCGCCTTCCTGATCTTCGTGCTGCTGGCCTTTTCCCTGCCGGGGCAGGTGGACTGGAGCTGGGTGCCTTCCCAGCCGCTGTTCGGGATCGACCAGGCCGCGCACGAACCCGCGCGGCTGACCGGGCCGATGGCGGCCGCGAGCCTTGGCATCGGCCTGCTGCTGATCCTGTGGGGCGTGCCCGATGCCGCCCCCACGGGCGAGAAGCTGGGCGCGGCGCTGCGCAAGGGCTTCGGCGACCTGATGGCGATGCTGCGCGAGCTGAAGACCGAGCGCGAGGCCGCGAAATTCCTGGCGGCGCGGATGCTGTATGTGGACGGCAAGACGGCGATCCTGCTGTTCGGCGGCGTGCTGGCGGCCGGCACCATGGGCTGGGGCACGCTGGAAATGCTGGCCTATGGCATCACCCTGTCCATCCTGGCCGTTATCGGCGGGCTGCTGGCCGGCAAGCTGGACATAGCGCTGGGGCCGCGCAACGCGGTGCTGCTGGAAATCGCGGTGACAGCGCTGGTGCTGGTGGTGATGCTGGGCACCCGGCCGGGGATGATCGCCTGGATGCCCGCCCCGACCACACCGCTGCACGACGGGCCGATGTTCCGCACGCCGGCCGAACTGGCCTTCATCGCCATCGCGGGCATTTCCGCGATTTCGATCACGGCGGCCTATGCCTCGTCCCGGACGCTGCTGACGGTGCTGGTGCGGCCGGAACGGGTGGGCACCTTCTTCGGGCTTTATGCCCTGTCCGGCACGGCGACGATGTGGCTGGGGCCGATGCTGGTGGCCTGGGGCACGCTGGCGACGGGCAGCCAGCAGGGCGGCTTCGCAACCGTGCTGGGGCTGCTGGGCGCGGGCTTCGTGCTGCTGCTGTTCGTGAAGGCGCCGCGCCGCCACTGACCGGATGGACTGCGGGAGGACGCGATGGACGACGTGCTGCTTGGCCCGCCCCTGCCGGATCGGCCGCCGACGGCCGCCGAGGCGCGCGTCCATCTGGCGGCCTTCCTGCGCTGGACCGCGGACCTGCTGGCCGAGATCGGCAACCCCGACGGCCGGTTCGGGGATCTTGCCGATCTGTTCGTGGACGGCGCGCTTCAGGGGTTTCGCCCTGCTCTCGACGAGCTGAACGCCGAAGGCCATGTGGCGCGGGCCGTGGATGCGATCGGGGGTGTCAGCGACGAGGCGCTGGTGGCGCACGGGCTTCGCGGCCGGCAGCTGATGTGGAAGCTGGCCTTGCTGTCGGCCGCGTTCGAGGCCTTTTCCGCCGCGACCGTGATGGAGGCCGACCGGGGCTGGAAGCTGGAGCGGCTGCTGGACATCATCGAGACCATCCTGGACAGCCTGATCGACGCCATCCTGGAAACGACGCCCTACGGCGCGGCGCTGAAGGAGCTGGTGAAGCTGCTGAAGGGCGCGGTGGCGCGACAAATCTGATCTGGAGGGAAATGACCTTGGCGAACCCGGCGGACGCGATGCCCTTTTCGAAGCTGATGGGGGTGGAGGTGAGCGAAACGTCCGCCGAGCGGGTGGTGGGGACGCTGACCGTGCGCGAGGATCTGTGCACCGTGGGCGGAATCCTGCACGGCGGCGCGATCATGGCCCTGGCCGATGCATTGGGCGCGCTGGGGGCGTTCATCGCGCTGCCGCCCGGCGCCAAGGGCACCACCACCATCGAGAGCAAGACCAGTTTCCTGGGGGCGGCGCCGTTGGGCGCCACGGTGCGGGGGGAAGCGACCCCGGTGAAGATCGGGCGCACCCTGTCCGTGTGGCAGACGCGCATCGACACGCTGGACGGGCGGCAGGTGGCGCTGGTGACGCAGACGCAGCTGGTGCTGTGACCGGGGCCTAGCCCGCCCAGACCTGCCGGTAGAGGTGGGCCATCTCGTTCACGGTGGGCACGCGCGGGTTGTTCGCAGGGGAGCCGGATGCAAGCGCCTGTTCGCACATCAGGGGGATCAGGCTGTGCCAGCGGTCGCCATCGATGCCGTGGCTGGCGGGCGTGGGGACTTCGAGATCGCGGTTGAGGGCGGCGAGTTCCTCCACCAGCCGGACGACGGCGGACTGGTCGCCCTCTTCTGCCCGGGCGACGCCCATGGCGCGGGCGCATTCGGCATAACGGCGGGTGGCGGATGGGGCCGACCAGGCGGTGACGGCCGGCAGCAGCATCGCGTTGGAGAGGCCATGGGGGACGTGGAAATGCGCGCCGATGGGGCGGCTCATCCCGTGGACGAGGGCGACCGAACTGTTGGAGAAGGCGATGCCGCCCTGCAGCGCGCCCGCCATCATCGCTTCGCGGGCGGGGCGGTCGGACGGGTCTGCCCAGACGCGGCGGAGGTTCGGCGCGAGGAGGCGCATGGCGGACAGGGCGATGCCGTCGCTGAACGGGTTTGCGCGGCGCGAGACATAGGCCTCGATCGCGTGGGTGAGGCTGTCGATGCCGGTATCCGCCGTCAGGCGGCGGGGCTTTCCGAGCGTGAGTTCATAATCGACGAGCGCGGCGACGGGCAGATAGGCGAGGCCCGCGCAGAGCATCTTTTCGTCCGTGTCCTCGTCCGTGATGACGCAGACGCGCGTCGCCTCTGAGCCGGTGCCCGCCGTGGTGGGGATGGCGATGACGGGAAGCCCCGGCGCATCCTGCACATGCGGCACCCGGTAATCGGCCATGCGGCCGCCATGGACCGCCAGCATGGCGATGGCCTTGGCGCTGTCCAGCGGAGAACCGCCGCCGAACCCGACGACGCAATCATGATCGCCCTGTTTCAGCGCAGCCAGCCCGGCTTCGATCGAGGCAACGGTCGGATCGGGCACCGTGCCGGTGAAGACGCGCGCCTCCGCCCCGGCCGACGCCAGATCGCGCAGCAGCGGATCGAGCAGGCCGCTTGCCGCCAGGAAGGCGTCCGTCACGATGAAGGGGCGGTGAAGGCCGAGGCCGGACAGAAGATCAGGCAACTGGCGCGAGGCGCCGCCCCCCACGCGCAGGATCCGGGGCAGCGCGATGGCCGCGACCATCAGCTGACCATTTCCTCGCGGATGCTGCCGCGCGCCATCCAGAACAGGACGGACGCGAACACCCCGAACAGCGTGGACAGCGCCAGCGACCAGCGCACGCCCTCTGCCGGGCCGAGGCCGAACGGCCCGGCGAGCAGGTCGCTGAGCGCGCCCACCAGCAGCGGCCCCATGCCGAGCCCGATCAGGTTCACGATGAACAGCATGATCGCAGTGGCGGTGGCCCGGGTTTCCGGGCGGACGAGCCCCTGGATGGCGGCATAGGCCGGGCCGTACCAGAGGCCGTTGAGGATCGGCGGCACCGCCATCAGCAGGATGGCGAGCATGGCGGATTCCACGAACAGCGCGGTGATGTAGATGGGGATCCCGAGCAGCGTGGAAACGGCGGGAATGCCCATGTAGTGGCGAAGATCGCGCGCGCCGAAACGATCCGCCAGCTGCCCGCCCAGCCAGATGCCGAATGCCCCCGTCAGCCCCACCACAAGGCCCAGCGTGAGGCCAAGGAAGCCCGCGAGGCCGAGACCGTAGCCGGCGGCGATCTGGGTGAGTTCGGCGCCATGGTTGCGGAAGAAGAAGGGGGCAATGAAGGCGCCCGAGCCATAACCGATGAAGGCCTTGATGGAGACGCCCCAGGCGATCAGCCAGAAGGTGCGCTTGCCGCGGATTTCGGCCAGTGCCTCTGCAAAGCTGGGGCCGCCGGCCTTTTTCGCGGCGAAATCCGCGCCCAGCCGCTTTCGCGGTTCCATCAGGGTGGTGGCGGCGACGATCGCCATGACCACGCCCGGCGCCCCGGCCACGAAGAAGGCCGCGCGCCAGCCCCAGGCATCCGCAATGAGGCCGCCCAGCGCCATGCCCAGAAGCCCGCCGATCGGCGTGCCCAGCGAATAGAAGGCGAGCGCGGAGGCCCGCTTTTCGCGCGAAACATAATCGGAAATCAGCGAATGGGCGGGCGGCGTGCAGCCGGCTTCGCCGATGCCGACGCCCACGCGGGCCAGCACCAGCTGCCAGAAATTCTGCGCAAAGCCGCACAGCACGGTGAAGAAGCTCCATGCCGCAACCGCTGTTGCGATGATGAAGGGGCGGTTGCCGCGTTCCGCATAGCGGGCGATGGGGATGCCGAGGATGGTGTAGAAGATGGCGAAGGCGAGCCCCGTCATCATGCCCAGCTGCCAGTCCTTCAGGCCCAGCTCGTTCTTGATCGGCTCTGCCAGGATGGTGACGATCTGGCGATCGAGGAAATTGAGGATGTAAATGACCAGCAGGACCCACAGCGCGTAGCGGCGATAGCCGGGCGAGATGGCCGGTGCGGCAGCGCCGGTCTGTGCGGTCATCATCTGTCCTCCCGGCGGCGCCCTCCCCGGCGCGGCCCTCCGGTAACCATCGTCGCGGTTTTCCAATGGGTCGCCACCCTAGCCATGTGGGTAGGAAATCACTCCGACCGGGCGAGGAGGTCGATCAGGTCCTGCTGCCAGAAATTCGCCCATGTGTGGGTGGAATGGCCGCGTGTTTCCGCGGTTTCGGGGATCAGGATGAATTTCGCGTTGGGCATCTTCGCCACCTCTGCCTCCGCGATCCGGAGGTTGGGCGGGTTGATGAAATCGTCGGCCGAATTGATCCAGGTGACGGGCACGACAATCTTCGACAGCAGCGGCGCGGGGTTGTAGCTGCGGCTGCTGTCGATGCGGTAGATCACGTCGTTGGCATCATCCGCCATGCCGGCCTCGACCCGGCCTTCCAGCGCCTTTTCGGCGGCCGCCCGCGTGGGGGCCTCTGCCTGCATCCGCAACGGGGCGGATCCGGCGATCAGGCCGAGTGCGGCGGCCGTGCGCAGGCCCGCCTTTGGCTGTTCGGCATAATTGCCGCCGTTCCAGGCCGGGTCCGCCTTGATCGCATCGATGGACATCTTGCGCCACATGCGGTTGCGGCCCGCGATTTCGACCGGCAGGCAGGCGGTGGGGAACATCGCCTTTGCGAAGCCGGGGTGGGTGGTGCCCCACACGAAGCTGTGCATGCAGCCCATCGAGGTGCCCGCCAGCAGGCGCAGCTGGTTCACCTTCAGATGATCGACGAGCAGGCGGCGCTGCGCTTCCACCATGTCGGCATAGTCATAGTTGGGGAAGGCCATGCGCAGGCCATCCGACGGCTTGGAGCTGCCGCCATGGCCGATCGAATCGGGCAGGATGATGAAATATTTCGTGATGTCGAGCGGCTGGCCGGGGCCGAACAGGGCGTCCGCGAACTGGGGGCGCAGGAACTGGGCGCCGGTGCCGCCGGTGCCGTGCAGGATCATCACTGCGTTGGTGACCCGCCCCTTTTCATCCCGCCGGGGGCTGCCAAGCGTGCGGTAGTGCATCTTCAGCTGCGGCAGCACCTGACCGGTGTGGAAGCGGAAATCCGCGAAGGTCGCGTCCCCTTCCGACACCGGCCATTTCGTCGAGACCTGGGCAACAGCGGGGGCAGCGAGGGCGAAGGCGGCGGCGGCCGCGGCGGTGAGGGCGATGCGCATCATGGCCTTCTGCCGCTTGCGGCGGCGCAAGGGAAGGGCCGGTGTTTCCGGTCAGATCAGGCCTTCGGCGCGCAGGCTGACATGGCCGGTGCGGGCGATCACCAGATGATCGTGCAGCTGGATGCCCAGCGGCTTTGCGGCATCGGCGATCGCGCGCGTCAGCTGGATGTCGTCGCGGCTGGGGGTGGGATCGCCGCTGGGGTGGTTGTGGACCAGGATGACGGCGGACGCCTGCAGTTCGATGGCGCGCTTCACGATCTCGCGCGGGTAGGCGGGCGCCTGGTTCACCGTGCCCTCGCCGAACTTCTCGTCGCGGACGAGCCGGTTCCTGTTGTCGAGGAACAGCACGCGGAACTCTTCCGTGAGTTCGTGGGCGAGGCGGGCGTGGAGGTAATCGGTGACGGCGTCGAAGTTGGAGAGCAGCGGCTTTTCCAGCGCCCGGCGCTGCAGCTGGCGGACGGACAGCGCCTCCACGAACTTCAGCGCGGCGGCGACCGATTCGCCCACGCCCTTCACCCGCGTGAGTTCGCCCGGCGAGGCGGCGATCACCGCGGGCAGATCCCCGAACTGGGCCAGAAGCTCTTTGGCGAGCGGCTTCACATCCTGCCGGGGGATGGCGAGCGCGAGCACATATTCCAGCAGTTCATAATCGTGGAAGCCGTCTGCCCCGCCTTCCAGCAGGCGCTGGCGCATCCTGTCGCGGTGGCCGGCCTTGCGGGCGGGATCGTCGCCCTCGCCGTAGAGCCCCGGCGTTTCCTTCAGCTGCCGGGGCGGCACCCTCAGGCCGCGTAGGGCGGGTTGGAGAGCCCGGCCGGCGACAGGGTGAAGATCTCGCAGCCGGTTTCGGTGATGCCGATGGAATGTTCGAACTGGGCAGACAGCGAGCGATCCCGCGTCACCGCCGTCCAGCCGTCGTCCAGGATCTTGGCGTCCGGGCGGCCGATGTTGAGCATGGGCTCGATGGTGAAGAACATGCCGGGGCGCAGTTCGGGGCCTTCGCCGGGGCGGCCGGCATGGACGATGTTGGGCGCCATGTGGAAGCGGCGGCCAAGGCCATGGCCGCAGAAATCGCGCACCACCGACAGCCGGTTGCGTTCGGCATGTTTCTGGATGGCGGCGCCGATGTCGCCCACCGTGTTGCCGGGCTTCGCCTGCTCGATCCCCAGCATCAGCGCTTCATAGGTGAGATCGACGAGGCGGCGGGCCTTCAGCGGCGGATCGCCCACCAGATACATGCGGCTGGTATCGCCGTGCCAGCCATCCACCACCACGGTGACGTCGATGTTCATGATGTCGCCGGGTTGCAGCGGCTTTGGCGAGGGGATGCCGTGGCAGATCACATGGTTGATGCTGGTGCACAGCGCATGGGAATAGCCGCGGTAGAAGATGGTGGCGGAAACCCCGCCGCGCGCCACGACATACTCATACGCCAGCCTGTCCAGCGCGAGCGTGGAGACGCCCGGCTGCACATGCGGCACCAGCATGTCCAGCACCTCTGCCGCCAGGCGGCCGGCCCGGCGCATGCCTTCGAAACCCGAGGCGTCATGGATGACGATGGTGCGTTCTTCGGTGTCGAGATCGGTCATGGCTGGAAATCCGCGCTTTCTGGGCGATGGATTTAGGCCGTGGCCTGCGTTAGGGCAATGGCATGGCGGATTTTCAGGGCCCGGGCGGCGATGGCGACAGGATCTGGACGGCGGCGCTTGTCGTCATCGGGGACGAGATATTGTCGGGGCGGACGCAGGACGCAAACCTGGCCTATCTGGCGCGCTGGCTGAACATCCAGGGCATCAGGCTGAAGGAAGCGCGGGTTGTGGCCGACGATGCGGCCGCCATCGGCGCGGCGGTGACGGCCTGCCTGGATGCGCATGACTATGTGTTCACGACGGGCGGCATCGGCCCCACGCATGACGACATCACCGTCGATGCGATCGCCGCCGCGATGGGCGTGCCGGTGGTGCATCACCCGGACGCCGTCGCCATCCTGACGCGCTATTATGGCGACCGCATCACCGAGGCGCGGCTGCGCATGGCGCGCGTGCCGGAGGGCGCGGAGCTGGTGCCGAACCCGGAAACCGGCGCGCCCGGCATCCGGCTGGGGCGGCTGTTCATCCTGGCGGGCGTGCCCAAGATCACGCAGGGGATGCTGCGGGGGCTGGACGGCCAGCTGGCGGGCGGGCGGCCCGTGCTTTCGCGCGCCGTGGGGGCCTGGGCGCAGGAAAGCGCCGTGGCCGACCTGCTGGCGCAGGTGCAGACCGACCATGACGGCGTGCAGGTGGGATCCTATCCCTTCTGGCGCGACGGCAAGGGCGGCGCGAACTTCGTGCTGCGATCCGTGGACGACGCGCAGCTGGGGAGGGCCGTGGAGGCGCTGAAACGGGCGCTGACGGCGCAGGGAATAGACGCGCAGGAGGGGGAAATATGAGCCATATCCGAACCGCGCTTGTGGTGCTGCTTCTGGTGGGGCTGGTGCTGTTTTCGGTCGCGAACAACAGTTTCGTGCCCGTGGACCTGGGCTTCCGGCAATTCGACGTGTGGCTGCCGCTGCTGGTGATGGCGAGCTTTGCGCTGGGGTTCATCCCCGTGTGGGCCCGGCTGGCAACGGACAGGATGCTGCTGAAGCGCAAGGTGACGAAGCTGGAGGCGAGCCTGGGCCAGACCGAAAGCGAGCTGGCGCAGGCGAAGGTGGAGCTGCTGCGCCCGCCCGCCGCGCAGGCAGTGCCGACGCCCGCGCCGCCGCCGGGCACCTGACGTGCCCAAGAACCCGATCTTCGTGGGGCTGGACACGCCCGACATCGCGCGCGCCGAGGCGCTGGGCCGCGCCGTCGGCCCGCATGTGGGCGGGCTGAAGCTGGGGCTGGAATTCTTCATGGCGAACGGGCCCGAGGGCATCCGGCGCATGGGGAAGCTGGGGCTGCCGCTGTTCCTGGACGTGAAGTTGCACGACATTCCGAACACCGTGGCGGGGGCGCTGAAATCCCTGTCGGTGCTGGATGTGGCCATCGTGAACGTGCATGCGGGCGGCGGGCTGGAGATGATGAAGGCCGCGCGTGACGCCTGCCGGCCGGGCACGAAGCTGATCGCGGTGACGGTGCTGACCAGCCTGGACGAAGCCGATCTGAGCGCGATGGGGGTGTTCGGCGATCCGGGCGCGCAGGTGCACCGGCTGGCGGTGCTGACGCGCGAGGCGGGGCTGGACGGTGTTGTCTGTTCCGCGCACGAGGTGGCGCGGCTGAAGGCGGAATGGCCGGGCGGCCTGTTCGTGGTGCCGGGCATCCGGCCGGCGGGTGCGGACATCGGGGACCAGAAGCGGGTGATGACCCCGCGCGAGGCGCTGGACGCGGGCGCGGGCGTGCTGGTGATCGGGCGGCCGATCACGGGCGCCGCGGATCCGGCGGCGGCGGCCGAGGCCATCGCCGCCTCCCTGTAAGGTGCGCACGCGGATCAAGATCTGCGGGATCACCGGTCCCGATGCGCTTGTCGCCACCCTGTCGGCCGGGGCGGACGCCTGCGGCTTTGTCTTTTTTCCGCCCAGCCCGCGCGCGCTGACGCCGGAACAGGCCCGGCCGCTGGCCGCGCGCGCACCGCACCTTCTGAAGGTGGGGCTGTTCGTGGACGCCGACGATGCGCTGATCGAGGCAGCGGTGGCGGCAGGCGCGCTGGGGGCCTTGCAGTTGCAGGGCGGCGAAACGCCCGAGCGGGTGGCGGCGGTGCGGTCGCGCTTTGGCCTGCCGGTGTGGAAGGCGGTGGGCGTGAAGACCGCCGCCGACGTGTCGGCCGCCGCGCGGACATTCGCGGGCGCGGACCTGCTGCTGCTGGATGCGAAGCCGCCGGAGGGTGCGACACTGCCGGGCGGCAACGGCCTGCGCTTTGACTGGCGCATCCTGGAGGGCAACCGGCCTTCAGGCGACTGGGGGCTGGCCGGCGGGTTGACGGCGGAGACGGTGGCAGAGGCGATCCGCCGCACCGGGGCGCCGCTGGTGGACGTCTCATCCGGTGTGGAGCAGGCGGCGGGCGTGAAGGATATTGCAAAGATCGCCGCTTTCGTGGAAGCGGCCCGCCGTGCCTGACAATCTGACAATCGAGCAGCCGGCAAGCCTGAGGGCGGGGCCGGATTCGCGCGGCCACTTCGGCCCGTTCGGCGGCCGCTATGTCGCCGAGACGCTGATGCCGCTGATCCTGGAGCTGGAGACGGCCTATCGGGCGGCCCAGGCCGATCCTGCATTCCGGGCCGAACTGGAATGGCTGCTGAAACATTATGTCGGCCGGCCGAGCCCGCTGTATTTTGCCGAAAAGCTGACGGCGAAGCTGGGCGGCGCGAAAATCTATCTGAAGCGCGACGAACTGAACCACACCGGCGCGCACAAGATCAACAACTGCATCGGCCAGATCCTGCTGGCGAAGCGGATGGGCAAGACGCGGATCATCGCGGAAACGGGCGCGGGCCAGCATGGCGTGGCAACCGCGACGGTGGCCGCACGCTTCGGGCTGCCGTGCACCATCTTCATGGGCGCGCGCGACGTGGAGCGGCAATCGCCCAACGTGTTCCGCATGAAGCTGCTGGGGGCAGAGATCGTGCCCGTGAAATCGGGCAGCCAGACGCTGAAGGACGCGATGAACGAAGCCCTGCGCGACTGGGTGACGAACGTTCACGACACCTTCTACATCATCGGCACGGCAGCCGGGCCGCACCCCTATCCGGAGCTGGTGCGCGATTTCCAAAGCGTGATCGGAACCGAGGCGAAGGCGCAGTTGCAGGACGCCGAAGGGCGCCTGCCCGACGTGGCGGTCGCCGCGGTGGGCGGGGGATCCAACGCCATCGGCCTGTTCCACCCCTTCCTGGACGATCCGGTGGACCTGGTGGGCATCGAGGCCGCCGGCCACGGGCTGGACAGCGGCGAACATGCCGCCAGCCTGAGCGGGGGGCGGCCGGGCGTGCTGCACGGCAACAAGACCTATCTGCTGCAGAACGAGGACGGGCAGATCACCGACGCCCATTCGATTTCCGCCGGGCTGGATTATCCCGGCATCGGCCCGGAACATGCCTGGCTGCATTCGATCGGGCGCGTCCGCTATGAGAGCATCACCGACGGCGAGGCGCTGGACGCCTTCCAGATGCTCTGCCGCGAGGAGGGCATCATTCCCGCGCTGGAGCCGGCCCATGCGCTGGCCTATGTGGCAAAGCGCGCGCCGCAGATGGCGAAGGACCAGATCCTGCTGATGAACCTGTGCGGGCGCGGCGACAAGGACATCTTCACGGTTGCCGACGCGCTGGGGGTGACGCTGTGAGCGACCGCATCCGGGACCGTTTCGCGCAGCTGGAGGGCCGGGCCGCGCTGGTGACCTTCGTGTGCGGGGGCGACCCGGCACCGGAGCTGACGGCGCCGATCCTGCACGCGCTGGTGCGCGGCGGGGCCGACATCATCGAGATCGGCATGCCCTTCACCGACCCGATGGCGGACGGCCCCGCCATCCAGGCGGGCAACATCCGCGCGCTGGGCGCGGGAATTTCCCTGCGGAAGCTGCTGGCGATCGTGGCGGACTTCCGCCGGACCGATCCGGCCACGCCGCTGGTGCTGATGGGCTATGTGAACCCCGTTCTGGCCTATGGCGCGGGATTCGCCCGCGATGCGGTCGCGGCCGGGCTGGACGGCGTGATCCTGGTGGATCTGCCGCCCGAAGAGGTGGGGGAACTGGACCTTTCCGGCCTGCACCGCATCCGGCTGGCGACGCCGACAACGGACGACGCGCGCCTGCCCGCGGTGCTGAACGGCGCGTCGGGCTTCCTCTATTATGTCGCGGTGGCGGGCGTGACGGGGCAGAACAGCGCCGAGGCGGGCGACATTGCGGCGGCCGTGGGCCGGCTGAAGGCCGCGACCCGGCTTCCCGTTGCCGTCGGCTTCGGGGTGAAGACGCCGCAACAGGCGGCGGAAATCGCGCGGCACGCGGACGCGGTCGTGGTGGGCTCTGCCATCGTGGACCTTGTGGGGGCAGCAAGCGCCAGGCAATCCAACGATATTCCGGGCGAAGTGGAACGCTTCGTGACCGCACTGGCGACTGCCGTGCGTTCGGCCCGGCTGGAGAGTGCGGCATGAGCTGGCTGACCCGTTCCCGGCAGCGCCTGACGAGTTTCATCGCGCGGCGCGAAACCCCGGACAATCTGTGGACGAAGTGCAAATCCTGCGGTGCGATGCTGTACACGCGGGAGTTCGAGGCAAACCTGAGCGTTTGCCCGGAATGCGGCCATCATGAGCGGATCCGCGCCGACCAGCGCTTCGAGATGCTGTTCGACCCGGGCTGGGAACAGATCGCACTGACCAGTCCGCCCGATGATCCGCTGCACTTCAAGGACCAGAAGCGCTATCCCGACAGGCTGAAGGCGGCCCGAAGCGCCACCGGCGAACAGGATGCGATGCAGCTGGCGCAGGGGCGGATCCGGGGCCGGCAGGCCGTGGTGGGCGTGCAGGACTTCGCCTTCATGGGCGGTTCGATGGGGATCGCGGTGGGCAATGCCTTCGTGACCGCCGCGCGGGCCGCCATCGCGGCGAAATGCCCCTTCGTGCTGTTCACCGCGGCCGGCGGCGCGCGGATGCAGGAAGGCATCCTGTCGCTGATGCAGATGCCGGCCACGACGGTCGCCATCCAGGAGCTGAAGGACGCGAAGCTGCCCTATATCGTGGTGCTGACCGACCCGACGACCGGGGGCGTGACGGCGAGCTATGCGATGCTGGGCGATGTGCATCTGTCCGAACCGAGGGCGCTGATCGGCTTTGCCGGGGCGCGGGTGATCGAATCGACGATCCGGCAGAAGCTGCCCGAAGGCTTCCAGCGGGCCGAGTTCCTGGTGGAACATGGCATGGTGGACATGGTGGTGACCCGTCAGGACCTGGCCGACACGCTGGGCCGGCTGATCGGCCTGTTGACCCCCGCATGAGCCTGCAGCCGGCGGATTTCGCCCGCTCTGACCACCCGGTGCTGGACCGGCTGCTGAAGGCGGCCGGGCAGCAGCGCATCAAGGGCGTGGACCTGACGCTGGACCGCATCGAGCGGCTGCTGAAGCGGATGGCGAGCCCGCATCTGAAGCTGCCGCCCGTGTTCCATGTGGCGGGCACGAACGGCAAGGGATCGACCTGCGCCTTCCTGCGCGCCGGGCTGGAAGCATCTGGGCAGCGGGTGCATGTGTTCACCTCCCCTCACCTCGTCCGCGTGAACGAGCGCATCCGGGTGGCGGGCACGCTGGTTTCCGACGACGACTTTGCCGAGGCGCTGGCAGAGGTGCTGAAATACAACGCCAGCCAGCCGCTGAGCTTTTTCGAGGCGATCACGGCGGCGGCCTTCCTGCTGTTTGCGGCCACGCCCGCGGACGCCACCATCCTGGAGGTGGGCCTTGGCGGGCGGCTGGATTCGACCAATGTGGTGCCGAACCCGCTGGTGACGGGAATTGCCAGCCTGAGCCTGGACCATGTGGCGATCCTGGGCCCTACGCTGCGCCACATCGCCGCCGAAAAGGCCGGAATCGCCAAGCGCGGCGTGCCGCTGGTGACGCAGAAATATCCGGCGCAGATCGCGGGCGCGGTGGCGCAGACGGCGATCCCGCGCGGCGCGAAGCTGATGGTGCGGGGCGAAGCCTGGGATGCCGCCCCCTATGAAGGGGCGCTGGCCTTCCGGCTGCTGGCCGATGCCGAAGCCGAGCCCCTGAAGCTGCCGCTGCCGAAGCTGCCGGGCCAGCACCAGCAGGACAATGCGGCGCTGGCCGTGGCGATGCTGCGCGCCCAATCGCAGCTGGCGGTGCCCGACAGCGCGCTGCGCAGCGCGATGGGCTGGGCGCAGTGGCCCGCGCGGCTGCAGCGGCTGGCCGCCGGGCCGCTGGCCGCTGCCCTGCCCATGGGCGCGGAACTGTGGCTGGATGGCGGGCACAACCCCGCCGCCGGCAAGGCGCTGGCGGCGCAGCTTGCCACCGCGACGCCGCCGCTGCCCGCGCAGCTGGTGCTGGGGATGCTGCCATCCAAGGATCATTCGGGCTTCATCCGCAGCTTCCCGCGCGGGACGCGGATGACGATGGTGCCCATTCCCGGCCATGCCCATGTGCCGCCCGAAGAGCTGGCCGCCTTTGCCACGACGCATGGCATGAAGGCCGACGCCGCCGGCGACGTGCCGGCCGCGCTGGCGCTGGTGGACGGCCCCGCCCGCGTGCTGATCTGCGGATCGCTGCACCTGGCGGGCGAGGTGTTGCGGGTGAACGGGCCGCTGCCGGGCTGAGGCGCCCGGCGGCCCGCTCTCAGGCGTTCCGCGCCATCAGCCCGCCGTCCACCGGGATCGTTGCGCCGGTGATATAGCTGGCGCCGGGCGTGCAGAGGCTGACGGTGATGTGGGCCACTTCCTCTGGCCGGCCATAGCGGCGCATCGCGGTGCGGCGTTTGGCATAGAGCTGCTTGTCCTCTTCCGGGACATTCGCCGTCATCCCGGTGTCGATCGGGCCGGGGCAGACGCAGTTCACGGTGATTCCTTGCCCAGTTCGACGGCGAGCGCGCGGGTGAGGCCGGTGACGGCGGCCTTGGCGGCGCAATAGGCGCTGTCCATCGCGGTGGCGCCCAGCGCCTCGGTGCTGGCGATGTTCACGATGCGTGGGTGGGCAGACCGGCGCAGCAGCGGCAGGGCGGCCCGGATCACGCGCATTTCCCCCGTGGCGTTCACCCGGACGATGCGTTCCCACAGCTCCTCGTAATCCGGGTGATCGATGGGGGCGAAGCCGGCGATGCCCGCGTTGTTCACCACCGCATCCAGCCGGCCGGCCCAATCCTCGATTTCGGACAGCACGTCGGCGACGCTGGCGGGATCGCCGACGTCCAGCGCCCAGGCGCGGGCGGCGGGGCCGCAATCGCGCGCGACGGCCTGGGCGCCGGCGAGGTTCACATCCGTCACGGCGACGCGCGCGCCCATGGCGGCGAACTGGCGGGCCGTTGCCGCGCCCATGCCGCTGCCCGCGCCGGTGACAAGCGCGATGGCGCCTTCCAGTGAAAATCCCGTCATCTCGATCTCCCTCTCCCCCTTTGTCTGGCACAGGGGTGGCGGCGCGCAACCCGCTATGAAAAGAGGCCGTGGAGCCGGGCGGGCGGCTTCCGCACAGTGCGCGCGGGGAGAGAGACGCATGGAACCGACGACGCTGGAGCTTCGGCAGGACGGGCCGATCCTGTGGGTGGTGCTGCACCGGCCCGAGGCGATGAACGCCTATACCGCGACGATGGGGGCGGAGATCGCCGCCGCCTTCCACCGGGCCGACCGGGACGATTCGATCCGGGTGGTGGTGCTGACGGCGAAGGGCCGGGTGTTCTGCGCAGGCGCCGACGTGTCGGCAGGCGCTGGCGCCTTCGACACCGAAAGCGGGGCGGGGGCGAAGAATTTCGGCGGCGGCAGGCATGGCGAGGACGGCGATTTCGTGGCGGCGATGATGGAGTGTCGCAAACCTTCGATCGTGGCGTTCAACGGCGCGGCGGCAGGCGTGGGGCTGACGCTGACGCTGCCGTGCGACATCCGCATCGCGGTGGATAGCGCGAAGTTCGGCTGCGTGTTCACGCGGCGCGGGCTGGTGCCGGAGGCCGGCTCTGCCTGGTTCCTGCCGCGCATCGTGGGGCTGCCGACGGCGCTGCGCTGGTGCCTGACGGGCGCGATGGTGCCCGCCGCCGAGGCGCTGGCGGCCGGGCTGGTGAGCGAGCTGTGCCCGGCGGAGGCGCTGGAGGCGCGGGCGCGCGCGCTGGCCATGGAGATCGCGGAGAACACCGCGCCGGTCGCCGT
This sequence comes from Sandaracinobacter sp., assembly GCF_041909755.1. NCBI lineage: Bacteria > Pseudomonadati > Pseudomonadota > Alphaproteobacteria > Sphingomonadales > Sphingosinicellaceae > Sandaracinobacter > Sandaracinobacter sp. The sequence continues at coordinate 16,314 of NZ_JAYRCW010000011.1, read as the reverse complement.
GGCGCTGACGCGGCGGCTGCTGTGGCGGCATTCGGCGGAGGACAGCCCGAAAGGGGCGCTGGCGGTGGATGCGCGGCTGAACATCGCACTGGGCAAGGGCGCGGACGTGCATGAGGGGGTTTCGGCCTTCCTGCAGAAGCGGCCGCCTGCGTTTCCGGGCAAGGTTTCGACGGACCTGCCGCAGCCCGACCTGTGGGCCGAACGGCTGCTGAGGTGACGGCTTGCCCCGTGGAAGCGGGAGGGCCATAGGCTTCGCCCCATGCATGACCTGAAGGCCCTTCGCGCGGACCCTGCCGCATTCGACACCGCCATGGCGAGACGCGGCGTTTCCGGCGCGTCTGCCCCGATCCTGGCGGCGGATGCCGCGCTGCGCGCCGTGCAGACGGCGCTGCAGACGGCGCTGGCCCGGCGGAACGAGGCCTCCAAGGCGATCGGCGCGGCCAAGGCGCAGAAGGACGAGGAGCGGGCCAATGCGCTGATGGCCGAAGTGAGCCTGCTGAAGGCGGAGATCGCGGGCGGCGAGGCCGAGGAGCGCGAGCGGGCGGCTGCCGTGGAGGCGCTTGTCGCCGCCATTCCGAACGCACCGGCCGACGACGTGCCCGACGGTGTGGACGAGCATGGCAATGTGGAAGTGAAGCGCTGGGGCAGCCCCCGCAATGGCGGCGCGGAGCATGACGCGCTGGCCGAAAGGCTGGGCTGGAACCCGGATGCCGCTGCCCGGCTGGCGGGCGCACGCTTCATGGTGCTGGGCGGGCAGCTGGCGCGGCTGCACCGGGCGCTGGGGCAGTTCATGCTGGACCGGCAGATCGCAGCCGGCTGGCGCGAAACGGTGGTGCCGCTGCTGGTGCGCGACGAGGCGGCGTTCGGCACGGGGCAGCTGCCCAAGTTCCGCGAGGACCTGTTCCAGACGACGGACGGCCGCTGGCTGATCCCGACGGCCGAGGTTTCGCTGACCAACCTGGTGCGCGAGCAGATCCTGGATGCCGAAGACCTGCCGCTGCGGCTGACGGCGCTGACGCCCTGCTTCCGCAGCGAGGCGGGCGCGGCCGGCAAGGACACGCGCGGGCTGATCCGCCAGCACCAGTTCGAGAAGGTGGAGCTGGTGACGATCTGCCTGCCGGAGGTCTCCGACGCGGAGCATGAGCGGATGACGCTGGCGGCGGAAGCCATCCTGGAGGCGCTGGAGCTGCCCTATCGGCGCATGCTGCTGTGCGCGGGCGACATGGGCTTTTCCGCGCGCAAGACCTTCGACCTGGAAGTGTGGCTGCCGGGCGCGGGCGCCTGGCGGGAAATCAGCTCGGTTTCCAACTGCGGGGATTTCCAGGCCCGGCGGATGGACGCGCGCTGGAAGTTCCGGGGCGACAAGGGCACCAGTTTTGTCCACACGCTGAACGGATCCGGCCTTGCCGTGGGGCGCACGCTGGTGGCCGTGCTGGAGAATTGGCAGAACGCCGACGGCAGCGTCACCGTGCCGACATTGTTGCGGCCCTACATGGGCGGCCTTGAAACGCTGACACCGGAGAGCTGACCTTGCGCATCCTGCTGACCAACGACGACGGCATCCACGCGCCCGGCTTCGCCGCGCTGGAACGGATCGCGCGCCAGATTTCCGACGATCTGTGGTTCGTCGCCCCGGCGGAGGAACAATCGGGCGCGGGCCATTCGCTGACCCTGACGCGGCCGATCCGGGTGCGGCAGCTGGGCGACCGGCGCTTTGCCGTGGCAGGCACGCCCACCGACAGCGTGATGATGGCGCTGGGACACCTGATGGAGGGGCAGAAGCCCGACCTGATCCTCTCAGGCGTGAACCGGGGGCCGAACCTGGCCGAGGACCTGACCTATTCCGGCACCGTTTCCGCCGCGATGGAAGGCACGCTGGCAGGCATCCGCTCCATCGCGCTGTCGCAGGCGATGGCGGACTACAGCTTCGGCAAGGAAAGCTTTTCCGCCGCCGAGGCGAGCGCGCCGGACATCATCCGCAAGGTGGCCGAGGCCGACTGGGGCGACGGCGTGCTGGTGAACATCAACTTCCCGCCGATGCCGCTGGCGCGCGGCGTGCGGGTGACGGAACAGGGCTTCCGCGATTACGGCCACATCCGCATCGACGCCCGCATCGATCCGCGCGGCTTCCCCTATTACTGGTTCGGCTATGGCCGGGAGGTGGAAACGCCCGCCCACCGCAGCGACCTGGAAGCGATCCGCGACGGCTATGTTTCGGTGACGCCGCTGCACCTGGACCTGACCCACCGGCAAACGATGGCGGCGCTTCAGGCGAAGCTGGAAGGCTGAGCCGGGACGGACCGGCCGGAACCGCGGGGGGCCGGAATTGAAAAGGGGCGGCAACGCCCCCGCGCTGCCGCCCCTTTCGTGACGATCCCGATCATCAACCCCTGTTAGGTGACGAACCTGTCTCGTGCCGGCTGCTTGCCCCCGCCGGCGCGGCCAACCATGCACACCGCATGCCAAGTCTGAAACATTTATAAAATCATTTGAATTCAATTGATTGATTGGATCGCGTCCCGAGGCCGGATTGCAAAGCTGTAAAGTTCTCCGACTCTTTTGCCGCAAAGCAGCACGAAACGGACGGGATTCCCCCCTGCGCCCCGATCCTCTAAGGCATCGGCGTGCGTCGCTTTCTGCCCCTTCTTCCGGTCGTGCTGATTTCGGCCTGCGCGTCGCCGCAGCCGAAGCCGCCGGCCGGCGCCAGCCGCATCACCGCGCAGAAGCCCCCCGCCCCGCAGGCGCCGCGCTGGCAGGCCGTGCCGGCGAAGGCCGACGGCGTCGCCGTGCCCGGCGGCCGGCGGCATATCGTGAAAAAAGGGGAAACCGGCCTCTCCATCGCCCGCGCCTATGGCGTGCCGTGGAGCCGGATCACCGCCGCGAACGGCCTTGACCGGGATTCCGTGCTGCAGGCGGGGCAGGCGCTGTTCATCCCCGCCGCCCAACAGCAGCAGGCCGGCCGCCCGGCGTCGCGCCCCGGCCGATCCGCGCAGGGTGGTGGCGCCCAATCCGGAAACGGCGGCTTTGCGCTGGACGTGGACGACGCCATCACCGGATCGACCCCGGCGGGCGACGCCCCCGCCCGCCAGCCGGTGCCGCCCACGCAGGCGGCCGCGACCGTGCCGTCGATGGCCTGGCCGGTCGACGGGCGGGTGATCCTGTCCCGCTATGGGCCGAAGCCGGGCGGCCGCTTCAACGACGGGCTGAACATCAAGGCCGTTCGCGGCGCGCCGGTGCGCGCGGCCGCCGACGGCGAGGTGCTGTATGTGGGCGACGCCATTTCCGGCTTCGGGCTGATGATCCTGATCCGCCACTCCGGCGGCACCGTCACCGCCTATGGCCATCTAGAGGATGCGCTGGTCGATCGCGGGCAGAAGGTGCAGCGCGGCCAGCCCATTGCCCGCGCCGGCAGCAGTGGTGCTGCGACCGAGCCGCAGCTCCACTTCCAGATCCGCCAGGGCCGCCGCACCCTGGATCCGGCGCTGTATCTGCCGCGCTGAGGGCTTCAGCGGCCGGGGCAGCTGGCCTCGGTGTTGACGGTGAAGCTGGAGGTGGAGGCGTTGTTTGGCGTCGCCAGCGTGAGCTCGACGCGGGCCGGGGTTGCGGCGCGCGTTGTCAGACGGATCAGCCGGCAGTTGTGCGGGAAGCAATCCTGCGTGTTGGGGTTCTGCGCGGCCGGAACATTGGCGGCGGTGGAGCGCAGGTGGGTGATGGTGACGGCGGCCGACGAGGGGGCCGTGAGGGTGACATCCTGCCAGCCCGTGTTGGCGCCCCGGATGGCGATCACATTGTCGATCGAGGGGTTGGTGGTGCACTGCATGGTGGGTCGCTGCTGGCCGCTGATCGCGCGCACGGGGCCGATCGGCAGGCTGGCATAGCAGTCGCGCCTCGGCTCCCGGTCTTCCACGCGGGCGGGGCCCGGCTGGCGGCAGCGGGTGACGGGGCCGACGGTTTCGGTGGTGAAGCCGCGCGGGCAGGTGAAGCCGCGCGGGGTGAGCTGGGCGGGGATCACATTGTCGGGCCCGCGCACTTCCACCCGGGCCGTCGCCGGCAGGGCCGCGCAATGGCTGTTCTGCGCCGCAAGCGGGGCCGCGAGAGTGGCGAGAAGGGCCGCGAGGATGGCTTTGCGCATGTCGTGATTCTCCCGTTGCTCGTTCGCCTGTTCCATGGCCCGTCAGCGGGCGCTTTCCAAGTGCGGGCTGGCGCTGTAGGCGATTTCACATGTCCGACACGATTGAACCGACAGCGCCCCTGCCCGGGGACGATATCGCCCCCGTGAACCTCGTGGAGGAGATGCGCGCCTCCTACCTCGACTATGCGATGTCGGTGATCGTGGCGCGGGCGCTGCCCGATGTGCGCGACGGGCTGAAGCCGGTGCACCGGCGCATCCTGTTCGGCAGCCACGAGAACGGGTTCGGATCAGGAAAGCCGTTCCGCAAGTCCGCGCGGATCGTCGGCGACGTGATGGGTAAATATCACCCGCACGGCGACAGCGCGATCTATGACGCGCTGGCGCGGATGGCGCAGGACTGGTCGATGCGGCTGACGCTGATCGACGGCCAGGGCAACTTCGGATCGATGGATCCGGATCCGCCGGCGGCCATGCGCTATACCGAGGCGCGGCTGTCGAAGGCGGCGGAAACGCTGCTGGACGATCTGGACAAGGACACCGTCGACTTCGTGCCCAACTATGACGGGCAGGAGCAGGAGCCGAGCGTGCTGCCGGCGCGCTTCCCCAACCTGCTGGTGAACGGCGCGGGCGGGATCGCGGTGGGCATGGCGACCAACATCGCCCCGCACAACCTGGGCGAGGTGGTGAACGGCTGTCTGGCCTATCTGGACGACCGGGCGATCACCGCCGAGGCGCTGATGGAGCATGTGCCCGCGCCCGATTTCCCGACCGGCGGGCTGATCCTGCGCACCGGCGGTATCGCATCCGCGATGACGACGGGGCGCGGCTCCATCCTGATGCGCAGCCGCCATGTGATCGAGGACCGGCGCGGAACCGGCCAGCAGATCGTGCTGACCGAAATCCCCTATCAGGTGGGGAAGGCGGGGCTGGTCGAGAAGATCGCGGAAGCGGTGAAGGACAAGCGCATCGAGGGCGTGTCCGACCTGCGCGACGAGAGCAACCGCGAGGGCGTGCGCATCGTGCTGGAGCTGAAGCGCGACGCGGTGGCCGATGTGGTGCTGAACCAGCTGTGGCGATACACGCCCGCGCAATCCAGCTTCCCGGCGAACATGCTGGCCCTGCGCGGCGGGCGGCCCGAACAGCTGAACCTGCGCGACGTGATCGAGGCCTTCATCGGCTTCCGCGAAGAGGTGATCGGGCGGCGTTCTCGCTTCCTGTTGCAGAAGGCGCGGGACCGGGCGCACCTGTTGCTGGGCCTTGTGATCGCGGTGTCGAACCTGGACGAGGTTGTCGCCATCATCCGCGGCAGCGCATCGCCGGCAGACGCGCGCGAGGCGCTGATGTCGCGGGAATGGCCCGTGGCCGAAATCGCGCCCTATCTGAAGCTGGTGGACGATGCCGAGCTGGAGATGGACGGCGAGGACCTGACGGCCGCCACCTATCGCCTGTCGGATGCGCAGGTGCGCGCCATCCTGGACCTGCGCCTGCACCGGCTGACGGCGCTGGGCCGCGACGAGATCGGCGACGAGCTGAAGGAACTGGCCGCCACCATCGCGGATCTGCTGGACATCCTGTCCAGCCGGGCGCGGCTGGAGCAGGTGATGCGCGACGAGCTGACGGCCGTGCGCGACCAGTTCGCCACGCCGCGCCGGTCCGATGTGGTGCAGGCCGATGACGTGGACGACGAGGACCTGATCGCCCGCGAGGACATGGTGGTGACGGTCACCCACTCGGGCTGGATCAAGCGCGTTTCGCTGGACAGCTATCGGGCGCAGAAGCGCGGCGGCAAGGGCCGCACCGGCATGGCGACCAAGGAAGAGGATGTCATCACCGAGATGTTCGTGGCGATGACCCACGCGCCGGTGCTGTTCTTCTCTACCTTCGGCAAGGTTTACCGCATGAAGGTGTGGAAGCTGCCCGAAGGCACGCCGCAATCCAAGGGGCGGGCGATGGCGAACCTGCTGCCGCTGGAGCCGGGCGAGAGCATCGCCACCGTGCTGCCGCTGCCGGAGGACGAGGCGGAGTGGAGCCAGCTGCATGTGATGTTCGCGACCGCGAAGGGCTATGTGCGGCGGAACAGCATGGATGCCTTCGCCAATGTGCCCTCCAACGGAAAGCTGGCGATCCGGTTCGAGGACGGCAGCGACGACCGGCTGATCGGCGTGGCGCTGTGCCATGAATCGCAGGATATCCTGCTGGCGGCGCGGTCGGGCAAGGCGATCCGCTTTGAAGTGACCGCCGTGCGCGAGTTCCAGAGCCGCACCTCGACCGGTGTGCGCGGCATGGACCTGGAGAGCGGCGACGAGGTGATCTCGCTGTCGGTGCTGCGGCGCGGCGGCAACAGCTCGGAAGTGCGCGAGCAATATCTGAAGTCGGCGGCGTGGAAATCCGATCCGGCGCCGCTGGACGGGCTTTCCGAAGAGCATTTTGCGCAGATGGCGGAGAATGAGCAGTTCATCCTGACCATCACCGCAAACGGCTATGGCAAGCGCAGTTCGGCGTATGAATATCGCCGCACCAACCGGGGCGGGAAGGGCATCGTGAACATCGACACCTCCGAGCGGAACGGGCTGGTGGTGGCGAGCTTCCCGGTGGAGCCGACCGAGCAGCTGATGCTGGTGACGGACCAGGGCAAGCTGATCCGCACCGTGGTGAACACGATCCGCATCGCCGGGCGCGCCACGCAGGGCGTGACGCTGTTCAAGGTGGCCGACGACGAGCATGTCGTTTCGGCCGCGCGCATCCGCGAGAGCGACGAGGACGGCGAGGAAGAGGTTTCTGAAGCGCCGGAGGGTGAGGCCGCGCCCGAATGACGCTGGTGCTGGGCATCGAATCCAGCTGCGACGAAACCGCCGTGGCGCTGGTGACGGCGGACGGCCGGGTGCTTGCCGAACGCATCGCCAGCCAGGAGGCCGAGCATCGGCCGTTCGGCGGCGTGGTGCCGGAACTGGCGGCGCGGGCGCACGCCGAACGGGTGGGGCCGATGGTGGAAGCCGTGCTGGCGGACGCAGGCGTGGCGCTGGCCGATGTGGACGCCGTGGCGGCGACCGCCGGGCCGGGGCTGGTGGGCGGCGTGATGGTGGGGCTCGTCACGGGCAAGGCGCTGGCCTTTGCGGCGGGGAAGCCCCTGTGGGGGGTGAATCATCTGGAGGGGCATGCGCTGTCCCCCCGGCTGGTCGCGCCCGAGTTGCAATTCCCTTACCTGCTGTTGCTGGTATCCGGCGGGCATTGCCAGCTGATCGCGGTGGAGGGCGTGGGGGCTTACCGGCGGCTGGCGACGACCATCGACGATGCTGCCGGAGAGGCGTTCGACAAGGTGGCGAAGATGCTGGGGCTGGGCTTTCCGGGCGGCCCGGCGGTGGAAAATGCGGCACGGCAGGGCGACCCGAAATCGGTTCCCCTGCCCCGCCCGCTGGTGGGATCAGGCGAGCCGCATTTCAGCTTCGCCGGGCTGAAGACGGCGGTGCTGCGGGCGGTGGAAAGCGGGCGTCATGCCGTGCCCGATATCGCCGCGAGCTTTCAGGCGGCCGTCACCGATTGCCTTTCCGACCGCACCGCCCGCGCGGTGCGGGCGATGCCGGAGGCGACAGCGCTGGTGGTGGCGGGCGGCGGCGGCGCGGACGGCGCCGGGCGCGCCGCGCTGGAAGCCGTTGCGTCTGCCCACGGCCTGCCCTTCATCGCCCCGCCGCTGAAGCTGTGCACCGACAATGCCGCGATGATCGCCTGGGCGGCGCAGGAACGGATTGCCGCCGGCTTTGCGCCCGAGGCCGACCCGCAGGCCCGCCCGCGCTGGCCGCTGGACCCGGCGGCCGAACCGGTGCGCGGAGCAGGGGTCAAGGCATGATCGCGGTTATCGGGGCAGGCGCATGGGGCACGGCGCTGGCGAACGCCATGGCGCAGGGGGAGGATGTGCTGATCTGGGCGCGCGAGCCTGATGTGGCGGCTTCGATCAACAATGAACACGCCAATCCGCTGTTCCTGCCCGGCATCCGGCTGAGCGAGCGGGTGCGCGCGACGACGGAGCTGACCGATCTGGCGGGGATCGACCTGTGGCTGGTGGTGCCGCCCGCGCAGTTTCTGGGCCGGGTGCTGGCCTCGGCGCCGCTGGAGGGCAAGCCGACGCTGGTGCTCTGCGCCAAGGGGATCGAGGCGGGGACGCACCGGTTGATGGCGGAGGTGGCGGCCGAGGCTGCGCCGGGTGCGCCCTTGGCGGTGCTCTCTGGCCCCAGCTTCGCGGCTGAGACGGCGCGCGGGCTGCCGACGGCGGTGACGCTGGCGGCGGCGACCGAAGCGCAGGCCGCCGCGCTTGCCGAACGGATCGCGCGGCCGACGTTCCGCCCTTACGCCTCCGACGATATCGTCGGCGCGGAAATCGGCGGGGCGGTGAAGAATGTGCTGGCGATCGCCTGTGGCGTGGTGATCGGCGCGGGGCTTGGCGAAAATGCCCGCGCGGCGATCATCGCGCGCGGCTTTGCCGAAATGACGCGCTTTGGCGTGGCGCGGGGCGGGCGGGCGGAGACGCTGGCGGGGCTGTCCGGCCTTGGCGATCTGGTGCTCACCTGCGGCTCCACGCAATCCCGCAACATGTCGCTGGGGATGGCGCTGGGGCAGGGGCAGACGGCGGAGCAGGCGCTGTCGGGCAAGCTTTCCGTGGCGGAGGGCGCGGCGACCGCGCCGGTGCTGGTGGAGGCGGCGCGGGCTGCCGGGGTGGACATGCCCATCGCCACCGCTGTCGCCGACCTGCTGGCCGGACGGGCGAGCGTGCCCGACGTGGTGCAGCGGCTGCTGAGCCGCCCGCTGAAGACCGAGGGTCTGTAACACCCCCGCCACAAGGGTGTCACCGGCTGGTCACAGCCCCTCGATATAGCGCTCAGGCAATCGCGGACCCACAGGAAGGGTGGATTGCATGGCAGCTGTTGCGCGAAGCGAACAAGGAAGCGGGCCGTTCCCGCGGCTGGCCCACCCCCTGCCGACGCCGCCCTGGCTGGACGCGCCGGACGAGGAGGAACCGCGCCGCCGCCTGAAGTTCCGCACGGTTTTCATTTCCGACACGCATCTGGGCACCTCGGGCTGCAATGCGGAATTGCTGTTCGACTTCCTGCGCGCGATCGAGTGCGAGACGCTGTACCTGGTGGGGGACATCATCGACGGCTGGCGGCTGAAGCGCGGCTGGTTCTGGCCGACGCGGCACAACGACGTGGTGCGCCGGGTGCTGAAGATGGCGAAGAAGGGCACGCGCGTGATCTATGTGCCCGGCAACCATGACGAGGTGCTGCGCGACTTCATCGGCCTGGGCTTCGGCGACATCGAGATCCGGCCCGAGGCCGTGCATGTGACGGCGGATGGCCGCCGCCTGCTGGTGCTGCACGGCGACGAGTTCGACGGCGTGGTGCTGTATCACCGCTGGCTCGCATTTGCGGGCGACAGTGCCTATGTCGCGCTGCTGAAGCTGAATATCGGCTTCAACTGGTGCCGGCGGCAGTTCGGCCTGCCCTATTGGTCGCTTTCGGCGCATCTGAAGAAGCGGGTGAAGAATGCGGTGGAGTTCATCTGCCGCTTCGAGGAAGCGGTTGCCCATGCGGCGCGCGAACGCGGGGCCGATGGCGTGGTGTGCGGGCATATCCATTCCGCCGAGATCCGGCAGTTCGGCGACATCACCTATTACAACGACGGCGACTGGGTGGAGAGCTGCACCGCGCTTGTCGAACATGCCGACGGCCATATGGAGATCCTGGACTGGGCAGAGCGCGTTCGCAGCGAGGCGAATGCGGGCCAGCCGCTGAAGCTGCGCAGGTCGAAGGGCGAACTGGTTCCGGCGGGATGAAGAAGCTGGCGCTGGTCTCGGACGCCTGGGCGCCGCAGGTGAACGGCGTGGTTCGCACGTTGCAGACGACCGCCGAGAAGTTGGGCGAGCGCGGCTGGGATGTGATGGCGATCACGCCCGACAGGTTCCCGTCTTTGCCCTGCCCCACCTATCCGGAAATCCGGCTGGCGCTGATCCGGCCGGGCGCGGTGGGGCGGATGATCGAGGATTCGGGGGCGGGCGCGGTGCATATCGCCACCGAAGGGCCGCTGGGTCTGGCGGCGCGGCGGCATTGCCTGACGCGCGGGCGGCCCTTCACCACCAGCTTCCACACCCGCTTTCCCGATTATCTGCACGCCCGCTTCCGCCTGCCGGTGGGCTTGAGCTGGCGCTATCTGCGCTGGTTCCACGGCCCCGCCCGCGCGGTGCTGGTGGCGACGCCCCGGCTGGCGGCCGAGCTGAACGAACAGGGCATCGGGCAGACACGCCTGTGGTCGCGCGGGGTGGATCTGTCGCGCTTCCGGCCGGGGCTTCCCGCGCCGCAGGCCTATCAGGGCCTGCCCCGCCCGATCCTGCTGAACGTGGGCCGGGTGGCGGTGGAAAAGAATATCGAGGCATTTCTGGCGGCCCCCGCGCCGGGCAGCAAGGTGGTGGTGGGCGACGGCCCGGCGCTTGCCGACCTGAAGGCCCGCTTCCCGGAGGCGCTGTTCCTGGGCGCGCTGTCCGGCGAGGCGCTGGCGCAAGCCTATGCGGGCGCCGACCTGTTCGTCTTTCCCAGCCGCACCGACACCTTCGGGCTGGTGCTGGTGGAGGCGATGGCCGCCGGGCTGCCGGTGGCCGCATACCCGGTGGCCGGGCCGCTGGACGTGGTGGGCGGCAGCGACGCGGGTGCGCTGGACGCGGATCTGCCGGCTGCGATCGCACGGGCGCTGCGGGTGCCGCGCGCGGCCGCCATCGCCCATGCGCAGGGCTTCAGCTGGGATGCCGCCGCCAGCCAGTTCGAGGCGGCGGTGTCGGATTGCCTGGAAGCGACGCAGCGGCCTCGCCGGCGCCTGCTGCGGCGCAATCCCGGAAAAATGGGGCCGGCCGCGAGCTGAGCCCTCGGCCGGCCAGGGTCCAGGAAGGAACTCTGAAGGATTGGCGAGCCGGGGGCCGGCGCAGCGCGCCAGCCCCCGGCTGCAAGGACCGGCTAGAACTTCGCCGTCAGCCCGAACGAGAAGCTGGTGCCGACGTCGTAGCGGTTGTTGTAGATCACGCTGTCCCCCAGGGACTGGCTCTCGCGATATTCGGTGCCCAGGATGTTGCGCACTTCGAACTTCAGCTCCATCGGCAGCGAGCCCATCGCCACTTCCTGCCGCATCACGAAATCCAGCCGCACGCCGGGGCGCTCGACGAGATCGGGAGTGCCGTTCGGGCCGCGCTGCGTGACGCGATCCGATGCATAGGTGAGAAGCAGCGTCTGTTCGGACAGCTTTTCATCCTGCTGCAGGCCTAGTTGCAGGTTGACGATATGATCCGACTGCCCCGTCAGCGGCGCGCCGTCGACGAACAGGTCGGTTGCGGGGGCTTCGGCGCCGCCGCCCTGCACCGGGCGCGTGGTGTCGCCGGCGCTCACCTTCAGCTTGGAATCGGTGAAGGTGTAGTTGGCGCTGACGAACAGCTGGCGATCCGAGAAGAAGCCGGAGGTGCCCAGCCCGAACAGCTTCTGCACTTCGGCTTCGAGCCCGTAGAGTTCCGCCTTCGGCGCGTTGGCGAAGGTGGTGAACAGCGTGCCGCCCTGCTGGAACGAGACGGTTTCGATGGGCTTGTCGATCTGCTTGTAGAAGCCGCCCAGGATCAGCCGCTCGTCGCGGCCGAGATACCATTCCCAGCGGCCTTCGAAGTTCAGCAGTTCGGAATCCACGAGGAAGGGGTTGCCGAAGCTCGACCGGTCGGTGTCGGTGTCGAGATAGGTCTGCGGCGCGAGTTCGCGGAACTGCGGGCGGGCGATCGTCTTGGAGGCGGCGACGCGGGCCTGCATGTCTTCCGCGAAGTTCCACGTCAGCGTGAGCGCCGGCAGCCAGTAGTCGTTGTCGAGCGTGGTGGAGAAGAGGGTGTCGCCGCCGGTGCCGAACAGGTCGACCGGGGTGACGGACTGCTCGGCCGATTCATAGCGGACGCCGGCCGTCAGCCGGAAGCCGTCGAACAGTTCGGCTTCCACCTGCCCATAGGCGGCATGCACGGTGAGGGCCGCTTCATAGGCCGCGACGCCGGCCGCCGCGCCCACTTCCTCCAGATAGATGTCGTAGGCCTGGATGTTGAAGGGCGACAGCAGGTAATCGGGCCGCTGCTGGCTGACACCGTCCGGCAGGGCATCGGGCGAGGTGTAGCGGAAGTCGCGGCGGGTCGAGTTGCGGCTGTTGTCGGTATAGGCATAGCCCGCCGACAGGGTGACGGCGCGCTCGGTCGGCAGGGCATAGCCGACGTCCGCGGCGCCCGCCCACACCGTGTCCTTCAGATCCGAGAAGGAGACGCGCGACGAGGTCTGGGTGCGGAGCGTGTTGATATAGTCGTTGACCGTCGGGTCATAGACATAGCTGTTCACCCGCTCGTAGGGCGATTCCCGCTGCGACTTCGCATAGGTGCCGCGCAGGTTCAGGCTGAGATCGTCGAACTTGAACTCGCTGACGAGCGAGCTGGAGAAGAGCTGCCGTTCGAACCAGCTGGTGTAGCCGCGGTTGACGGGCTGGTCCTGGTTGACGTTGACGAGATCGTAGCCGGCCTGGATGCGGGCTTCCTTCAGCACGTCGCGGATATAGAGGTTGGTGAAGCGGATCCGGTGTTCGCCGAATTCATAGCCGACCCCGAGCATGCCGTTCAGCTGCAGGCGGTTTTCGGTGGAGAGGAAGCGATAGTCTTCCTGCGGATCCAGGAATTCATTGCCGTCGGCGTCGATCGAGATGCCCAGCGTCGTCTGCTGCACGCCGCCCTTCGTCTGCCAGTTGTTCGACCAGTTGATCGAGCCGATGACGCCAAGCCGGTCCTCGCCGATGTCCCAGGCGGTGCCGCCGGTGAAGCCCAGCGACATGTTGACCGGGATGGTGTCGTTCGACTGGATGAGGTTGGTTTCAGCGTTGTTCAGGCTGGTGGTGATCCTCTTCAGCTCGTCCAGCGTGAAGTTGGCGAGGCTGAGCGGCCGGCCGGAGTTCAGCGCCGCATTCAGCTCGACCGGGATGGAGCGGGTGCCGCCGTCGAAGCTGGTCCAGTCGGAGCGGGAGCCGCGATAGGTGTAGCCCAGTTGGCCGGTGGTGACGGTGTCGCCGGAGATCGAGCCCGACACGTTGAAGAAGGGCTCGTCGGGAACGGCGCGGGTGGTGAGGTTGATGACGCCGCCGCCGAATTCGCCGGGGTAGTTCGCCGAATAGCTCTTCTGAACCAGCGTGGAGGCGAGCAGGTCCGTCGGGAAGATATCCAGCGGAACGACGCGCTTCAGCGGTTCCGGGGAGGGGATGGGCAGGCCGTTCAGCAACGCCAGCGAATAGCGTTCGCCAAGGCCGCGCACATAGACATATTTGCCGCCGACGACCGACAGGCCGGTCACGCGCTTCAGCGCGCCGGCGATGTCGCCTTCGCCCGTGCGGGCGAGATCGGCTGCCGACAGCACCGAGACGACCGACGGGGTCGCGCGGATGGTGTTCGGGATATGGCGGCCGATGACGACGATATCCTCGCCGTCGAGCCCGCCGGCGCCCGGCGCGGACACGTCCACATCCTCGGCCGCCTGGCCTTCCGCCGGCACCGGGGGTTCGGCCGGCACGGGTTGCGCCTGCGCGAGAAGCGGCGCGGCCGCGAGGGCGGTTCCGATCGCCGTGGTGGCAAGAAGAAGCCGGGCCAGGTTGGACATGGTCATCAGATACTTTCCCGATTGGGTCCGGGCCGGGCGCGGCGGATGCCGCCCCCGGCCCGGCAAGTCGTGCTTACTGGATCGGCAGCGGGGCGACGGTGCAGGCGGCGGTGCTGCCGCCCAGGCCGCAGGCCCAGCCGTTGAACCAGGTGTCGGTCGCGCTGCTGAAGGCGCCGACGTAGCTGGTGTTCGCGAACAGGCTGTTGAGGCCCGAAGCCGCGAAGGGCACCACCGCCAGTTCGTTCGCGCCGGGGAAGAAGGTGCCCGTCAGCGTGGACGTGCCGGTGAGGACGTTGCCCCGGCCGGTTTCGTTCAGGATGTCCGTGACCTGCTGGGTGGTGATCCCGCCCGAACCGTTGGCGGCGCCGCCGGTGCAGGACATGAACACCGAGCGGAAGTTCGGCGGGCCGGCCTTCTTCGCGGTGGGGTCGGACGGCGCGTTGTCGGTGCTGATGGTGAAGGCGTCGGCGAACTGCACGCAGGCGCCAGCGTCCTTCTGGATGATCGAGTTCACCACATCGAAATCCGTGCCGCCGCGGAACAGCAGCCCGTTCGGGGCGCGGCGGCCGATGAAGGTGAAGTTCGACAGCATCGGGCGCGACCGCGGGGTGCGCGTGTCGTTGCCGGAGGTTTCCGCCTCGATCATGCGGTCCCCACCGGTCGAGCGCTGGAGCACCAGGCCGAACTGCGCGGCGCCGCGATAGCCGAGATCGGTATCGAGGCTGTCGTCGTCGGCGCCGGTGATGGCGATGTAGCGGTGGTTCACCCGGCCGCCGAACCATTCGATGCCGTCGTCCGAGCTGTTGTGGACCTGGATGTTCTCGGCGAAGGTGCCCGAGCCGACGCCGGCGAAGGTGATGCCGTTGAGCTCGTTGCCGGCCGAAACCTCGAAGCCGGGGAAGCGGACCTGCACATAGCGCAGGCGGCCCGAATTGTCGGTCGGCGTGGCGCCGCCATAGAGGCCGTCGGCGCCTTCCACCCGGCTTTCGCAGCTGACGGACCCGCCGGTGATGCCGGACCCGATGCAGGTGTGGATCGGCGCGCGGCCGAGGATGACGAGGCCGCCCCACTGGCCGATCGAGTTGTCGCCCGCCGTGCCTTCCATGTTGGTGCGGCTGGTGAAGATGATCGGGCGGGTGGCGGTGCCCTCGGCGAAGATCTGCGACCCGCGCTCGATCAGCAGGAAGTCTGCGCCGGAGGCGCCGAAGACCACGACGCCCGGCTCGATGGTGAGGATGCCCTGCGCGCCGCCGGCCTTGTTGCCGTCGCCGCCGACGTCACGGCCGATGCGCACACCGCCCGACAGCGAATAGACGAGGTTCGGGGTGTTGCGCAGCAGCAGGTTGCCCGTGATCACGCCCGAGAGCTGGCAGACCCGCACGGACTGGCCGCCGAAGGTGGCGGTGCCGACATTGGCGGTGCCGGTGGGGCAGTCAGCCGGAGTGGGCGTCGGGGTGGGCGTGGGCGTCGGGGTGGGCGTCGGCGTCGGCGTGGGGGTGGGCGCCGGCGGGAAGACGATCACGCCGTCGCCGGGGGAGGCCACATCCGTGGCACCAGAGCAGGCGGCAAGCGCCACGGCCGACCCGAGCAGAAGCAGGGCGCGAAGTTGTGACATGAAAATCCCCTTTGCGGATTGCGAATTCCGACTGCGACGCCGCCCGGCTGGCGGCTCGCGGACGGCGCCCCTCTAGACGGGGGTCGTTGCAGTCCGGTTTCGGGACGGTTGCATCTGTCTTGCAGAAATGTTGCGGAACAAAGTCAAAGAGGGGCGAGCGGCGCTGCCAGTTCCGCAAGCAACGCCTCGTCGGTGCCGTGGGAGACGCCTTCGCGCCCGATCTCGATCAGCACCGGCACGGCGAGCGGGCTGACCCGATCGAGGTGGCGCACCAGCAGCTGCGACTCGGCGCGGTCGATCAGCCGCTTCAGGCGGTCGAGATCGGTGAGGCGCGCGCTCGCCTCCGTCCAGGCGGCATCCAGCAGCAGATGGCCGGGCTCGTGCCGTTGCAGCACGTCGTAGATGAGGTCCGTCGAGACCGTCATCGCCCGCCCGCTCTTGCGGCGGCCCGGCTGCTGCCGTTCCACCAGGCCCGAGACGATGGCGACATCGCGGAACGCCCGGCGCAGGAAGGGGGTGGCCGCGATCCAGTCGCGCAGTTCCTCTGCGATGATGTCGCCCGACAGCAGGTCGGCCGGATCCTCGATCCGTTCCAGGCCCCACAGGCCCAGCACATAGTCGGTCGCCACGAAGCCCAGCGGCTTCAGCCCGCGCCGTTCCATCCGCTGGGTCAGCAGCATCCCCAGCGACTGGTGCGCGTTGCGGCCTTCGAAGCCGTAGAGGATCAGATAGTCATGCCCGTCGCGCGGGAAGGTTTCGGCCAGCAGCCGATCTGCCGGGGGCAGGATGGAGCGCTCCTGCTGCAGCGCCAGCCAGTCCTGCACGTCGGCGGGCATGCGGTGCCATTCCGCCGGGTCCGCCAGCATGGCGCGCACCCGGCA